>JAFTKE010000167.1 GCA_017456045.1 Oscillospiraceae bacterium | reverse complement strand
GTCCTGGAGGCCATCAAGATGTTCTCCGACAAGGGCCTGAAGTCCACCGGCGGTCTGTCCAACAACTCCAACGGCGCTCCCAAGAACGTCCGCCCCATCATGGACTCCGCTCTGGTGGCCATGTGCATGATGCAGGGTCTGACCTCCGCTATCGTCAACCCCAACGACCTGCGGCTGATGGAGACCATCAAGTCCTGCGACATCTTCAAGAACCACGTCCTGTACTCTGACAGCTACCTGGATCTGTAAGATGATCTTGTAGGGGCGTGCATCGCACGTCCGCGGACGACCGATGGTCGCCCCTACGAAAGAACATATTTCCCGCAAACGAGCCGGGAGGGAGTTGCCTCCCTCCCGGTCTCTGCTTTTTCGGTGCCGTATTTGGGAGGGATGATCATGTGGATCTTCGATGTTTTCGACCTCATCGATGAACTGGTGGATCTGCGATACTATCAGTATGCGCCGGGGAAGTGGTTCCTGGACAAGATGCTACAACTGTCGACCATCGGCTGTGTGATCCTGGCGGTGGTAGGTGGGAGCCAGGGGATGCCGGTGCTGCTGATCCTGGGGATCGTTGGCGCGGTGGTATTGGGTATTGCGGAGCTTTGCTACCATTTTTGGGTGGTGAAGGAGTATCATGAGTTCCGGGAGGCGGAAAGTGCGGGAAACGAGGCCCTTCGGAAGGAGAGGGAACAGTATGAGTAAGTGTTTCAAGATCCTCCTTTGCCTGCTGCTGATCACGTCTGTTCTGGCGGGCTGTGCGGCGGCTGACTTCACGCCTGTGGCGGAGCCCTTCGTCGAAGAGATGATGGACGCCCTGGCCTCTGAGGATCTGGAGGCCGCTATGGCACTGATGCATCCAGTGGCTGAGGAACAGCTGGGGGATATGACCTCCAGTTTTCAGGCGATGGCTGAGTATGTGGATGGCCGTCTGGTCACCGGGATGGAGCGGGAATCCGTGTATATCCACAATTCCATTGGGACTAACACGGCGAAGACGGAGGATGGTTCGTTCCGTGTGACGATGGATGACGGTTCTGTCCTCGTGGTGGAGTATTGCTATCTGGAAAACGGGGATGGATCAGGGTTTTCAAAATTCCAACTTTCTGTTGGAGCTTAGTTTAGAGGCGATATTATGATGAAATATATGAAGATCCTCCTTTGCCTACTGCTGGCCTGCGTCATGCTGGTGGGCTGTGTGGAGGAGTTGGAGGCGGATCCCGAGGTCTATCTGCGGGAGATCCTGAACGCCATGTCCGAAGAGGACATCGATCGTGCGGCGGAGCTGATGCATCCTTCCGCTGGCGATGTGGAGGATAAGATGAAGGGCCTGTCCCACTATGTGGCGGGCAAAAAGGTGACGGAGCTGTCCCTGGTCCCGGTGGAGTCCACCGAGTCCGGTAAGGTCCACAAGGAGACGGCTGGGGAGCGGAACACCTTCGATGTGGTGCTGGATGATGGGACCACGTTCAAGGTAGTGTGCGTGTTCCTGGACGATGATTCCGGGACTGGCTTCCTCCAGATCTATTTCACCTTTGGTTCCTGATCGTATCTCGTGGAGGGGAGCTATGCTGGAAATGATCATAGAGGCCGGGATATTTATCGGGGCCTGTCTGCTGATAGGTATCGTAGGGCTGATCACTTACTGCGTTTTCCACGGTGATGGCGTGAGGACGTGGACCAAGACCATATACTTTATGGTGCTGTCGGGGACGGTGGTGGCTGTGATCGCATGGCTGTGCCAATGTGCGGATGCTACCAGCGGGATCTTTGGATGGATCATCCCGGCGGTGCTGGGGGTCCTGTTTGCTGTTGGTGCCGTCTACGGGCATAAAAAGAACTGGGAACAGGATCTGTGATAGGCGGTCCATTCGTTTCGTATTTTCAGCCGGTATGGCTTGATATATCAATAATATTATGGAGGGATCAACATGAGTGTATTGACCGATCTGATCTATGGCGGCTCCCATGCCGTCGCGGGGCTGACCGAGGGCGCTGTCAATGATGCCATCGCCAAGTACGGCCCGGAGCATCCCATCGCATTCCCGGATACTGCGTATTTCTTCCCCACCATTTACGCTGCCACCGGCGTGAAGGTCAAGACCTTGGGCGACCTGACCGCTTGTGTTGGTGTCCTCAAGAGCCTGATCACGGATCAGGAGGATCTGGGCCAGGCTCTGAACGCCGGCCTTGCCACCGCTGTGGGCGCTGAGATCATCGAGGGCCTGAAGTGGGTGGAGGGGGGCGACCCCTATGCCGCCGACTCCGGCATCGGCTTCGTGCCGGATCCCATCATCCGCTCCCTGGGCGTGCCCCTGGTCACCGGTGATATCCCCGGTGTGGCGGTGGTCCTGGGCAAGGCCGAGGATGCGGCTGACGTGTGCAAGGTGGTCAAGGACTATCAGTCCAAGGGCATCCTCACCTTCCTGGTGGGCGATGTGATCGAGCAGTGCATCGCCGGCGGCGTGAAGGCCGGTCTTGAGTACCGTGTGGTGCCCCTGGGCCACGATGTCACCTCCGTGATCCATGTGGTCACTGTGGCGATCCGCGCCGCGCTGATCTTCGGTAACGTCAAGCCCGGAGATCTCTCTGGTCTGCTGGACTACACCAAGAACCGTGTGCCTGCCTTCGTCAACACCTTCGGCGCGATCGATGCCGTGGTGGTGTCCGCCGGTGCCGGTGCCATCGCCCTGGGCTTCCCTGTGGTGGTGGATATCGATCTGGGCGAGAACCAGGTGCCCGGCGCGCTGGAGTCCGTTTGCGATCATAATGAGACCGTCAAGAAGTCTCTGGAGCTGCGTAACATCAAGATCAAGACCACCGAACTACCCATCCCCGT
>JAFTKE010000166.1 GCA_017456045.1 Oscillospiraceae bacterium | reverse complement strand
GGGAATGTGGGCAGTAACATAAAAGTTCAGAAAACCTATCAGACTTGCTGAAACGCTGAACGATGATCTAGGTCTATACCGCCCCAAAATCATATCGTCGCCGCCCGCATTCCCCTTCCGCCCCAGTGTGCGCACTGGGGCACCTTCCCCCCGGGGGAAGGCATAGGCGCTGCCGCGCCAGTGCGTCAGTCCTACGCTAAACGTTAATTTACGACGGGGCGGCGGATCAGGGGAGGGCCGCCGCTGCTTGTAGGAGGGCTTGGGTCTGGGTCGGGTGGGAATCGTGGCCGAAGCTGATCCGGACGGTGCCGGTGGACAATGTCCCAGCGCTTTCGTGGGCCAGTGGAGCGCAGTGGAGCCCGGCACGGACCGCGATCCCCCGGTCCGCCAGACGCTGGGCAGCTTCCTCGCAGTCCATGTTTGGCAGGAAGCTGACGGTCCCCAGCTGGGCTTCCCCGGAGAAGACTTGGAAGCCCAGGCGGCGCAGGCCCTCTGCTGCCCGTTTGGCTTCCCGGCGCTCCCGGTGGGCGATGGTGGCGATCCCGGTGTGGCGCAGGTATCGAAGCCCTTGGGCCAGTCCTGCAATGCCGGGAACGTTCAGGGTCCCGGCTTCTGTCCGGTCCGGCAGGAAGTCGGGCATCTGCTGCCGGATGGACTCACTTCCGGTGCCGCCGAAAAGGAGGGGCTCCGGGGTGGTGCCGCACAGCAGTAGTCCGGTGCCCTGGGGGCCCAAAAGCCCCTTGTGTCCCGGCATGGCGATGAAGGCAGCTCCCAGCTCTGCCAGGTCGATCGGCAGTGCTCCGGCGGACTGGGCCGCGTCGATGATCATCGGCACGCCCCGTTCCCGGCAGAGCCTGCTGATGGAGCCGATCGGCAGGATATAGCCGAAGACATTGGAAACATGGGTGCAGACCACGGCCTTTACACCGGCATCCAGGGCCTTTTGGAAGCGTTCCAGGGTGTCCTGCGGATCGAAGAGCCGTCTGCCGCAGATCATCAGGTTCGCACCCAGGGCGTTCAGGGGGCGGGTGACGGCGTTATGCTCGAAGCCGGAGATCGCCACCTTATCTCCCGGGCGGATCAGGGTGCGAATCGCCAGGTTCAGGCCGTGGGTGCAGTTGTGGGTCAGCACCACTTGGTCCGGGGCGCAGCCGAATAGTTTCCCTGCTTCCTCCCGGCACTGATACACCTGGCGGGAGGCTTCTATGGAGGCCCGGTAGCCGCCCCGGCCCGGGTTGGCGCAGCGGCGCATGGCCTCTGCCACGGCCCGGTGGACCTGGGGCGGCTTGTGGAAGCTGGTGGCTCCGTTGTCCAGGTAGATCATAGGGCCAGCTCCTCTATGGTGCCGTCATCGTTCTGGGTGTAGAGCTTGCTGAAGGGAGCGTTGTGGGCGCGAAGGAGAGCTACCGCACCGGACGCGTCTGCGGGGCGGATCCGCAGGCTGTAGCCACAGCCGTTCTTCGCCATCTGCTTTGGGGCTCTTTGGAGGGTGCAGCTGATGCCCCCTCGCTGGAGTATCCGCTCCCCACCCTGGGCCAGGGTGATGGAGCGGAAGGTGATGTGATTAGTCCTCATTGTCATGACCTCCCGTGACCAGACTATGCGGTTCCTGTCGGATCGGTGCGGGCGTAGATCAGCGTCTAGTGACGCAGCTGCTCCCTTCCTCCGGGGAAAGCTGTCAGATCAACGGAAAGATGTCAAATTCCTGTTTGGCGGGCAGATGAGTGCATCTCCATGTAGGGAAAGGGCATGCCCTTTCCCTACATAGCGTTGTGGTGTACGGCCCGACAAACAGGGAGCTGACAGTATTGCCCTCTGGGGGTGGTCGGATGATCGGAGTACCAGGAAACACCGGGACGGCAGCTTCCGGTTCAGCCAGATCATCTATGATACTGCATCTGGTGATAGGTTGTGATCAGTTAGCTGAACACAACTCACAAAAAGTGGGGGTCATCAAAGGGAAAAATGTATGGTCTTTCTACCTGTGGTGGCTTGCTTTTTGGGGGATGAAAGACTATAATAAACATATCGTGAAGTTTTTATCGATACACTGCTATTGATAGATCTTACCAATTAAGAAATGTCCTTCCTATGGACGAAAGGAGCTTGTTTATGAGCAGAAAAGTAACGATCATCGGTGCCGGCAACGTGGGCGCCACCATCGCCTATACCCTGAGCCTGGGCACCATCGCCTCGGAGATCGTCCTGATCGACATCAACAAGGAGAAGGTGGAGGGCGAGGTCATGGACATCGTCCAGGGCGCCAGCTTCCGGGAGCCGATCAGCGTGATCGCCGGTGACTATGAGGATGCCAAGGATTCCGATATCGTGATCATCACCTCCGGCGTGGGCCGGAAGCCCGGTCAGACCCGGATCGAGCTTGCTCAGACCAATGTGAACATCCTCAAGTCCATCACCCCCCAGATCGTGGCGGTGGCCCCTAATGCCCTGTATGTGATCGTCAGCAACCCTGTGGACATCATGACCTATGTGTTCACCAAGATCTCCGGTCTGCCGGAGAACCAGATCATCGGCTCCGGCACGGTGCTGGACACCGCCCGTCTGCGCTATGACCTTTCCAACCACTTCAAGGTGGCGCAGAAGAACATCCATGCCTACGTCTTCGGCGAGCATGGCGATACCTCCTTCGTGCCCTGGTCCTGCGCCGACATCTCCGGCTGCAGCTTGGCGGATTATGAGGACCTGATGATCAAGAAGGGCGTGGTCACCGAGCGGGTGGATCCGGAGAAGACGCTGGAGTACGTCCGTAAGTCCGGCGGCGAGATCATCGCCAAGAAGGGCGCGACCTTCTATGCGGTGTCCGCTTCCGTAAATAAGATCTGCAACGCCCTGGTGGCGGCTTATGATTCCATCAGCACCGTGTCCTCCATGATGCACGGCGAGTACGGCATCGAGGACGTGTGCCTGAGTACCATGACCATCATCGGTCCCGACGGTGTCAAGGGCAAGGTCCCTGCCAAGCTGACCTACGAGGAGATCTCCAAGCTCCAGGCCAGCGCCAACGCCCTGAAGGAAGTCATCAAGAATTTGGAGATCTGATCAGGTCCCGGTTTTGACGATGTCATTGTAGGGCGGGGGCATGCCCCCGCCGGTGCACTTGCGAAGCAAGTGCACACAATGCAGTATATCTACTGCGGATCGCAAACGATCCGCAGCGGTGGGGGCATGCCCCCACCCTACGGTGATGTTTGTAATTATATGTGGAAGGATGATACTATGACCTACAGCTATTATCCCGGCTGTACACTGCGGAACAAGGCCAAGGACCTGGATATGTATGCCAGAGCTTGCGCCGAGGCTCTGGGCTTTACGCTGGAGGAGCTGGAGCAGTGGCAGTGCTGCGGTGGTGTTTACCCCCTGGGCAGCGATGAGATCGCCAGCAAGCTCCCCTCTGTCCGTGCGCTGGATGCGGCGAAGCAGAAGGGGCAGGATCTGGTGGCTGTTTGCTCTGCCTGTTACCACGTTTTGAAGCGGGTCAATGACGATATGGCGAATGTGGAGGATATCCAGACCCGTGCCAACAACTATATGCAGCTGGAGACTCCCTACAAGGGCGAGACCAAGGTGCTGCATTTCCTGGAGGTCCTGCGGGACCGGGTGGGCTTCGACGAGCTGAAAAAGAAGGTCGTCAGCCCTCTGACTGGGCGGAAGATCGGCGCTTACTATGGGTGCCTCCTGCTGCGGCCCAGCGATGTGATGGCCTTCGACGATCCGGAGGATCCCACCATTTTGGAGGACTTCATCCGGGCATTGGGTGCCACCCCTGTGGTGTATCCCTACCGCAACGAGTGCTGCGGCGGCTACATCTCTTTGAAAGAAAAGGAGCTGGCTACCTCCATGTGCGACAAGATCACGGACAGTGCCGCCGGGTTCGAGGCGGAGTGTCTGGTGACGGCTTGCCCCCTGTGCAAGTATAATCTGAACAAGAGCGGCAAGCTGCCCGTAGTCTATTTTACCGAGCTTCTTGCTGAGGCTCTGGGTGTGAAGGAGGGAGCGCTGTGAACAAGCAGGCTGAACTCATTAAAGAGATCTCTGGCGTGAACCCCCTCAAGTGCATGAAGTGCGGTAAGTGCTCCGCTTCCTGCCCTTCCTACAACGAGATGGACATCAAGCCCCATCAATTCGTTTCTTACGTACAAAATGAGGACATCGAGGCGTTGACCGCTTCCAAGTCCCTGTATAAGTGCCTGAGCTGCTTCGCTTGCGTCGAGCGCTGCCCCCGTGGTGTCAAGCCCGGCAAGCTGATCGACGCGGCACGGCAGGTGGTGATCCGTCAGAGAGGGCAGGAGTACTTGTCCCCCGACGAGGTCCCGGAGCTTCTGGATGAGGAGACTCCCCAGCAGCTGCTCATGAGCGCATTTAGAAAGTATCGGAGGTGAGCGCCTTGCAAAGGATCGGCGTATTCGTTTGTCACTGCGGCAGCAACATCGCGGCTACCGTGGACGTGAAGAAGGTCGTGGAGATGGCCCTGAAGGAACAGGGCGTGGTCCACGCAGAAGATTATCCTTATATGTGCTCCGAGGCTGGTCAGTCCCGGATCGGTGAGGCGATCGCGCAGAAGGGTCTCACCGGAATCGTGGTCTGCTCCTGCTCTCCCCGGATGCACGAGGCCACCTTCCGCAAGGCTGCGGAGCGGTATGGCCTGAACCCCTACATGGTGGAGATCGCCAATATCCGGGAGCATTGCTCCTGGATCCACAAGGACATGGCAGAGGCCACCGAGAAGGCCACCATTTTGATGCGTGCCGCCGTTGCCAAGGTGCATCTGAACGCGCCCTTGCAGGCCGGTGAGAGCATGGTGACCAAGCGGGCCCTGGTGATCGGCGGCGGTATCGCCGGTATCCAGACCGCCATCGACATCGCAGATGCGGGCTACAAGGTGGACATCGTGGAGAAGACCCCCTCCATCGGCGGCCGTATGAGCCAGCTGGACAAGACCTTCCCGACGCTGGACTGCTCTGCCTGTATCCTGACCCCCAAGATGGTGGAGGCGGCGGCCCATGAGAACATCACCATCCATACCTATTCCGAAGTGGAGAAGGTCTCCGGCTTCGTGGGCAATTTCACTGTGGATATCCGCAAGAAGGCCCGGATGGTGGACATCGACAAGTGTACTGGCTGCGGCGTGTGCCAGGAGAAGTGTCCCTCCAAGAAGACTCCCAACGAGTTCAACCGGGGTCTGAACAACAGAAGCGCGATCTACACGCCCTTCGCCCAGGCGATCCCCAATGTGCCGGTGATCGACACCACCGCCTGCATCAAGTTCAAGACCGGCAAGTGCGGCGTGTGTCAGAAGGTCTGCCAGGCCGGGGCCATCGACTACACCCAGCAGGATGAGATCATCACCGAAAACTACGGCGCGATCGTGGTCGCCACGGGCTTCGATACCATCAAGCTGGATAAGTACGGTGAATATGCTTATGGACAGAGCAAGGACGTGATCACCTCCCTGGAGCTGGAGCGTGTCATGAACGCCGCCGGTCCCACCAAGGGCCATCTGGAGCGTTTGAGCGACGGCAAGGCTCCCAAGGAGATCGTGTTCATCCAGTGCGTGGGGTCTCGTTGCTCCGATGACCGGGGCAAGCCCTACTGCTCCAAGATCTGCTGTATGTACACCGCCAAGCACGCCATGCTGATCCGGGACAAGTATCCCGATACCAATGTGACCGTGTTCTACATCGATGTCCGTACCCCGGGTAAGAACTTCGATGAGTTCTACCGCCGGGCGGTGGAGGACTATGGTGTGAATTACATCAAGGGCCAGGTGGGCAAGGTGATCCCCCAGGCCGACGGCTCTCTTCTGGTGCAGGGCGTAGACCTGCTGGATCAGAAGCAGATCCTGAAGAAGGCGGATATGGTCGTTCTTGCCACTGCCATCGAGCCCAACCCCGATGTGCGGAAGATCGCTACGATGCTCACCGCTTCCATCGATACCAACAACTTCCTCACCGAGGCACATCCCAAGCTGCGGCCCGTGGAGTCTCCCACGGCGGGCGTGTTCCTGTCCGGCGTTCGCCAGGGCCCCAAGGACATCCCCGAGACCGTGGCCCAGGCCGGTGCGGCTGCTGTGAAGGTGATCGGTCTGCTTGCCAAAGACAAGCTCAAGACCAATCCCTGCACTGCCAAGTCTGACGAGCTGCTGTGTAACGGCTGCTCCCAGTGTGCCAATGTGTGCCCCTACGGTGCTATTTCCTATGAGACGAAGCTCATCAACGATCATGGCATCCGTGAGGACCGCCGTGTGGCTGTGGTCAATTCCGCCCTGTGTCAGGGGTGCGGTGCCTGTACCGTGACTTGTCCCAGCGGTGCCATGGATCTGCAGGGCTTCTCCAACCGTCAAATTCTTGCGGAGGTGGATGCGATATGTCGATGAATACTGAGTTCCGCCCCACGATCGTGGCGTTCTGCTGCAACTGGTGCAGCTATGCCGGTGCGGATCTGGCTGGCTCCAGCCGCCTGGCTTACCCTGCGGACGTGAAGATCATCCGGGTGCCCTGCTCCTGCCGGGTCAACCCCATGTTCATCCTCCGGGCCTTTGAAAAGGGCGCTGACGGTGTGATCCTGTGCGGCTGCCACCCCGGTGACTGCCACTACTCCACCGGCAACTACTATGCCCGCCGCCGGATGACCCTGCTGTTTAGCATGCTGGATTATCTGGGCGTGGAGAACGGCAGAACGAGAGTGGAATGGGTCTCCGCTGCCGAGGGTGTGAAGTTCTCCGAGACCATGAACAGCTTCGTGGAGAAGATCCGCTCCCTTGGACCGAATGTTAGATTGGGGGATCTGAGATGCAAAGATTGATCGATAGAGCCAAAGCGCTGCTGGAAAGCGGCGAAGTCGCCCGTGTCCTTGGCTGGCGGAAGGGTGAGAACGTGTGGGACGTGGAGCCCGCGTTCTTCGCAAGCCCGGAGGAGCTGAGCGACTTCGTTTACAACGGCTTCTGCGGTGCCAACCTGAGCAAGTACATGATCGAGGCCTCCAAGCTGGAGGGGAAGACCCTGGTGTTCCTGAAGCCCTGCGATACTTACAGCTTCAATCAGCTGACCACCGAGCATCGGGTGGATCGGGAGACGGCCTACATCGTGGGCGTTGGCTGCAAGGGCAAGCTGAAAATCGAGAACATCGATGCCAAGGGCATTTTGGATGTCCAGGGCGCGGGCTATCCCGATGCCAGCGAGATCCTGACTGTGAAGACCCTCTATGGCGACAAGGAAGTTTCTTATAAGGATGCCATGCTGGAGCGGTGCCATGTGTGCAAGGGCAAGGAGCATATGGTCTATGACGAGCTGATCGGCGAGTCTGTGGACACCTGCGATGGTGACCGCTTCGCCGAAGTCGCCAAGATCGAGGCCATGAGCCCGGAAGAGAAGTTCGCCTACTTCCAGAGCGAGCTGAGTAAGTGCATCCGCTGCAACGCCTGCCGGAACGTGTGCCCTGCCTGTTCCTGCCGGAAGTGCGTGTTCGACAGCAACAAGTTCGACTCCGCCCAGAAGGCCAACACCATCTCTTTCGAAGAGAAGATGTTCCACATCATCCGTGCCTTCCATGTGGCGGGCCGGTGTACCGACTGCGGCGAGTGCAGCCGTGTGTGCCCCCAGGGCATCCCGCTGCACCTGTTCAACCGGAAGTTCATCAAGGATATCGATAGCCTTTATGGCACCTGGCAGGCCGGTGCCGAGGTGGATGCCAGAGGCCCTCTGACCAACTTCCGTACCGACGATGCCGAACCCAGCATCGTGACCAAGAGGGGGTAAGGCTATGTTGAAGATCAAAAGAAGCGACCTTGGCACCCTCTTCGCCAAGATCGCGGAAAACAATGAACTGTATCTGCCGGTGAAGGCTGCCGGCAAGACCAATTTCGCCGCCTGGGATCAGGATGCTGATGTGGATCTTGACACCCTTAAGACGGTGAAGTCCCCTAAGGACGCTTTCTTCCCCCAGAGCGAGGGCTTGTATTCCTGCGATCGGGAAGAGGGGAAGATCAAGATCACTGCGGAAAAGCTGCAGGATGCTCCCTTTGTGGTGTTCGGCATCCGGGCCTGTGATGTCCGGGGCATCGCCGTGCTGGATAAGGTGTTCCTGTCCCAGCCGGTGGATACTTACTATGCTGCCCGGCGGGAGCATGGGATCATCGTTTCCTACGCCTGCGGCGCTCCCGAGACCTCCTGCTTCTGCAAGGTCTTCGGGATCGATGCCGCCCAGCCTGAGGGTGACGTGGTCACCTGGATGGTAGGGGAGGACCTGTACTGGGATGCTAAGACCGAGAAGGGCCAGAAGCTGACCGCACAGGTGGCGGAGCTTCTGACTGAGGCGGACGCTGCCCTGGTGGCGGCGGAGCAGGAGAAGATCCGCTCCATCATCGAGAAGCTGCCCAATTCCCACCTTTCGCTGGAGGGATGGGGCGCGGAGGCTGCCAAGACGCGGTTCGATAGCCCCATCTGGGAGCAGCTGTATAAGCCTTGCTTGGCTTGCGGCACCTGTACTTTCGTGTGTCCTACCTGCCAGTGCTACGATATCAAGGACTATGATACCGGCAATGGCGTGAAGCGGTATCGCTGCTGGGACAGCTGTATGTACTCCGATTTCACCATGATGGCACACGGCAACAACCGTACCAGCCAGATGCAGCGGTTCCGTCAGCGGTTCCTGCACAAGCTGGCCTACTATCCTGCCAACAATGATGGGATGTTCTCCTGTGTCGGCTGCGGCCGGTGCGTGGATAAGTGTCCCAGCCATCTCAACATCGTCAAGGTCATCAAGGCCTTTGGGAAGGAGGGAAAGTGATGAGCGAAGCTATGCATGAGTGTAAGCATAACCCCGGGTTTTGCCGGGATACTCTGATCCCCCAGGTGGCCCTCATCACCGACATCCGCACCGAGACCCCCGATGTCAAGACCTTCCGGGTGGAGCGGCCTGAGGGCGGCAAGCTGTTCGAGCATCTGCCCGGCCAGTGCGCCATGGTGTGCGTCCCCGGCGTGGGCGAGGCCATGTTCTCCATCACCTCCTCTCCCACCAATAAGGAGTATCAGGAGTTCTCCATCAAGCGCTGCGGCGTGCTGACGGAGCATCTGCACTCCATGAACGCCGGGGATGAGATCCTGGTCCGTGGCCCCTACGGCAACAATTTCCCTGTGGAGACGGAGCTGAAGGGCAAGAACCTTCTGTTCATCGCCGGTGGTATCGCCCTGGCCCCGCTGCGCAGCGTGATCAACTACTGCCTGGACAACCGGGAGAACTACGGTGAGATCGACATCCTCTACGGCTCCCGCTCCGCGGACGATCTGGTCCAGCGCAAGGAGATCGAGGAAGTGTGGATGAACACCCCCGGTGTCAATGTGCATCTGACCATCGACCGGCCCCAGGAGGGGTGGGACGGCCATGTGGGCTTCGTTCCTTCTTATTTGAAGGAGCTGGCATTCGATACCAACCGTACCGCCATCCTCTGCGGCCCTCCCATCATGATCAAGTTCTGCTTGCAGGGTCTGAAAGAGATGGGCTTTGCCATGGAGCAGGTGTACACCACTCTGGAGCTGCGGATGAAGTGCGGCGTGGGCAAGTGCGGCCGGTGCAACATCGGCACCAAGTACGTCTGCAAGGACGGCCCCGTGTTCCGCTTCGACCAGGTGGATGAGCTGCCTAACGAATACTAAAACACAACGCCCTGTAGGGGCGGGTCATTGACCCGCCCGCCGCGGATCTGGGATCTGCGGATGATCGCCTGCGGCGATAGGATCTGGCTTCGCCAGATCCGCGGGAGGGTCAGTGACCCTCCCCTACAAGTGCGTGTTTTTTGTTTATCAAGGAATCACCATAAGAAATGACAAGATCGCCATGAGCAATATGGTAAATGTCTACTTTTTCGGCAAGAAATACTCCGTTCCCGGGGATCTGACGATCATGACCGCCATGGAGTATGCCGGTTATACCCTCAAGCGTGGCTGCGGCTGCCGTCATGGCTTCTGCGGCGCTTGCGCTACCATCTACCGCATCAAGGGCTGTAATGAGCTGAAGACCTGCCTGGCTTGCCAGACCCAGGTGCAGGAGGGCATGTATGTGGCTT
>JAFTKE010000165.1 GCA_017456045.1 Oscillospiraceae bacterium | reverse complement strand
TCGTTTCCTTACAGCCCCTCGTCTTGTAGATAAACCTATAAATTATAGTTTAGCATTGCGATGAGATGCGGCGGCCGATGGCCGCCGAGCGCAGCGAGGTCGGAAGAGGAATGCGGGCAGTAACATAAAAGTCCAGAAAATCTATCAGACTTGCTGAAACGCTGAACGATGATCTAGGTCTATACTGCCCCAAAACCATCACGTCGCCGCCCGCATTCCTCTTCCGCCCCTTCGGGGCACCTTCCCCCCGGGGGAAGGGATGCGCCTGCGGCGCTAAACGATGATTTTTCTTGTCAACGACTTTTTCTACAGTCTGAGGGGTCGTAAGGAAACGATATCATCGTTCTCTTACAGCCCCTTTACTTTTTTCCAGAAAAGGGATATGATAGTGACACAAAGAGTACACATCACGACTTTATATTCACGGTAGAAAGGGGCGTAAAGATATGGATCATCGGATCTTGATCGCGGAGGATGAGCCGAAGCTTCGCAGCATCCTGTGTGATTTTTTCGAAAGCCGGGGGGACATCCCGGTGCCGGCGGCCAATGGGCTGGAAGCCCTGGAGAAGGCAGAGGGAGAGGACTTCGACGGCGTCCTGCTGGACATCATGATGCCGGAGCTGGATGGGTTCTCCGTGTGCCGGGCGCTGCGAAAGAAGAGCGATGTGCCGATCGTGTTCCTGACGGCCCTGTCCGACGAGGATGACAAGCTGCTGGGCTACGAGCTGGGGGCGGATGATTACGTCACCAAGCCCTACACCATGACGGTGCTTTACGCCAAGCTCAACGCTCTGATCAACCGCAGCCGGGGCAATGTCCGTGCCGCCGACCAGCTGACCGCCGGGGAGATCACGGTGACCTTGTCCTCCCAGCGAGTGACGGTGGAGGGGAAGGAAGTGATCCTGACGCCCAAGGAGTATTCCCTTCTGGTGTGCCTGATGCAGAACCGGAACGTGGTCATGAGCCGGGAGCAGCTGCTGGTGAAGTGCTGGGGCTATGACTATGACGGTGAGGCCCGGGCGGTGGACACCCATATCCGTCGCCTGCGGGACAAGCTGGGGGCAGCGGCCTACCGGGTCCGCACCGTGATCAAGACCGGCTACAAGCTGGAGGTGTGAGGCAGTGACCCAGAAGAAGGGAAAGAAGGCTTGGCCCAGGCTGGGGATCTGTGCGTCCTTGATGCTGCGGATCGGTGCGGTCATCGTGGCATTTTGGGCGCTGACCATGGTGGTTCTGACGGGGCTGATGGCTTGGGCCTTTTTCGAGAACTATGAGTCCATGTTCAATGAGACCATGGACCAGGTGCAGCGCAGCTACCATATCAGCGACTATCCCGGCAGCTATTACGAAGAGACCCTGGAGATCTATGACAGGATGCCCAGGGGCTGCACCGTGGGCCTGCCCTTCGCCGGGGAGACCTTCGTGGCATCCGACCATTGCCAGTGGTCCGTGGCCCTGGTGGATGGGGAGGAGCTGCTGATGGATGATGGGAACTATCTGTACTTCGTTTATGAACCGGTGGCACCCACAGACGGATTCTATGTGGGCTGTTCCTACATCGACCTGGACGAGAGCCAGTACGGGCAGGATCTGATCGAAAAGGTCCGCTCCGGAGAGGAGAGCTGGACCCATATCCAGTGGACCATGGACCGGTTCATGGGCTATTTCGAGGGCGGGCGGTTCCATTTGCTGGAGGTGGCGGACTATCCCGACGGGCTCCAGGATCCCACCGCCCTGGATCAGGTGCCGGAGCAGATCATCGTGGTGGAGGAGGACTACGGCCATGAAGGGCTGACCATGATCAAGCCCCAGATGGTCCAGTTCCATCTGCAGCAGACCGATCCGGTCACGGTAGGCGGCACCACCTACGGGTCGCTGGAGGAGGTCCTGTTCCTTTATGAAGGGATCTATCTGGCGGACCGGGTGGAGAAGAAGGGGCTGGAGGAGTCCATCTTCGTCCATGCCATGGGGGTGGAAGACGGCGATCTGGTGATCGGGATGCAGTGCCACCCCTTGGAGGATGCTCTGGGGGTGCTGCTGCCGGTGTATATCTGGTCCTCCCTGGCGGTGGCGGCGGTCCTAGGGCTGCTGTGGTGGCTGATCCGCAGGAAGCTGAGCCGCCCGCTGGGGGAGCTTCTGGCCCAGGCGGAGGATGGCATCAGCGTCCTGGAGCCGGGGAAGGGCCTGCGGTGGCGGGAGATCGGTCGGCTGGAAAAATGGTACATCGATGCCCAGCAGGAGTTCCATGAGCTGAAAAAGGAGAACATCCGCCTGAAGACCGCCCTGGACTATGCCCACAACGCCGAGGAGAACCGGCGGCAGATGATCTCCAACATCACCCACGAGCTGAAGACCCCTCTGGCGGTGATCCACAGCTATGCCGAGGGCCTGGACGAGGGGATCGCCAAGGACAAGCAGTCCCACTACCTGGACGTGATCCTGGAGGAGACGGAGCAGATGGACGCCATGGTCCTGGAGATGCTGGACCACAGCCGCCTGGAGGCGGGCAAGGTGAAACTCCGGTCCGACCGGTTCTCTCTGGCGAAGCTGACCCTGCGGATCATCGACACCTTCCAGCCCCTGATCCTGGACCGGCAGCTGCAGATCCATTTCCAGCAGCTGGAGGACGTCCAGGTCACCGCCGATGAGGCCAGGATCTCTCAGGTGATCCGGAATTTCGTCACCAACGCCATGAAGTACACCCCGGAAGGGGGCAATATCTATATCAACGTGGTATCCAACAAGGGCAAGACCTGGTTCTCCATCGAGAACCAGTGCGAGCCGCTGTCCCAGCAGGCGCTGGAGAAGCTCTGGGATACCTTTTATCGGACGGATGAGTCCCGCAGTGCCAAGGGCACAGGATTGGGGCTCCCCATCGCCAAGTCGATCATAGACCTCCACGGAGGCCAATGTACCGTGGAGAACACCCAGGACGGCGTGATCTTCCGGTTCAGCCTGCCCTGAGGAAAGAGAGGGAGAGTTCATGAAGCGGTTCTTAGCGTCGATCGCAGCGGTGCTGGTGCTGCTATGCTGCGCCGGATGTACCCAGGAGGAGCCGGAAGAGACCCAGACCCTCCAGACCGTGTCTACGATGCCGCCCCAGGAGCCGGAGGAGGCCCCGGCCCTGCGGATCTGCGCGATCACCTACCTTCGCACCCAGGACCGGGGCACAGATACCAGCAGCCACTGGACGATCGGCTATGACCAGGCCGATCCGGATCTGGTCCGCTGCTATCGGGATGGGGTCCTGATCCTGGAGCAGCGGTTCTATCCGGGATCGTCCCAGGTGGCTCAGAAGGACTGGTATCACGGGGCCTCTTATCCCAAGAGGATCCAGGGCTACGACCAGCAGGGCCGTTTGGTGTCGGATTCCAGCTTCAGCAGCCCGGAGTATCTGCAGTGGCGGTCCTTGCTGACCTATGGCAAGAGCGGCCTGTCCCGCAAGACCACCACCTATGCCGGGGGCCGGGTCCTGGAGGAGATCTATACCTATGACCAGGGGAAGCTGGTCCTGCTGGTGGAGACGGAGAACGGAAAAACGGTGGCCCGGACCAATCACATATACGACGACCGGGGCCGGGAATGGAAGCAGATCCGGATGGAAGGGGTCTACAACTGGGAGTCCATCTATTCTTATGACTCCAACGGAAGAGTCTCCCATTTCCAGGGGATCGACTATGAGGCATCCTACCGCTATGACGACGCCGGGAACCTGGTGGAGCTGCGAAAGCTGTCCTATGTGGACGGACAGAGCGACTCCCTCCAGTCCTGCGTCTATGATGACCGGGGGCAGCTGCTGGAGCGGGCGATCCTGGACGGGACGGGGACGGACCGCCAGGTCCTGCGCTATGACGGGGCGGGACATCTGGTGTTCCGGCAGGACTACCGGGAAGAGGGCTTGCTGGGCACCCTGCGTTGCGTGTATGAGGACGGGATCTTGACAGAGGTGTACGGCGTTTCCCTGGAGGCCCTCAGCCCCTGGGGCGACCGGCTCACGGACTGGGTGGACCAGGAAGGCCAGCATGTCTATGCCGCGATCGGCTATGAGGATGCCGCCGTTACGGAGCCGGAGCTGATCCGGGCCCGCAACGAGGTGCTTTTGGAAACGATGTATCAGGGAGGGGGTTGACCGCCTGTGAGGAAGATCTTGATCATGGTGGTGATCGCGGCGCTGCTGAGTGGGTGCCAGACTTCGCTGCGGCAGCAGCCCACCGGTATGGGAGCCGAGACCACCGCTCCCGCCCCGGCGGAGGGGGCGCAGACAGGCTCCGGGACGTGGGAGCTTACCCTGACCGCCAAGCAGGTCACGCCGGTGGGGCTGGTGCTGGAGTATACCTTCGACGGCTCGTCGGCTGCGGGGGCGCTGGAGACCGGCAACGCCTTCACGGTGGCCCGCTGGGATGGCACTGACTATGTGCCGGTGGAGACGTTGGACGGCGAAAGCCCCTGCTGGACCGAGGAGGCCCTGGGCCTTCCGCCAAAGGGACAGCTGGAGGTGGACTGGGAGCATCTCTATGGCGCGTTGGAGCCGGGGGACTACCGGGTGGAGAAGGAATTCTTCCTCTATCAGGGGCCCGGAGACTACGATGCCCATGTTTTCTATATCGACTTTACGATCGGATGAGGTGGATAGGATGAAGCGTATCTTGTGCGTGATGTTGACGGTACTGCTGCTGATCGGGGCGGCAGGCTGCGGAGCGGGGCAGGAGCAGCCCACGGTGGCCACCCAGGAGACGGTCCGGGCACCGGGGACCCAGCCGCCCACGGATCCCACGGTGGCTCCGGTGACCCAGCCTACCCAGCGGGAGACGGAGCCGGAGGAGGATCCCCATTTCCTGACGGTGGAGCTGACCTACCGGTATACCATGGCCTCTCTTGCCAAGGAGCTGGAGGGACGCAGCCAGGAGCTGGCGGCGATGGACTGGTACACCGTCCGGGTGGATGGTCTGTGTACGCCGGTGGTGCTGGAGCTGGAGCAGCTGGAGCTGATCAGCGTCAGTGCCTATGGCTCCACGGTGGAGCTGCATCGGACATGGGACCAGTGGAGCGAGGATCTGACCCTGTCGGATGGCAGCGGCGCGGTGGTGATCGACGACAGTGGTGAGGAGACCTCCAGCGCCTGGATCATCACCCGGCAGAACGTCTATGCCTTCTCCCGGGAGGATGGTATCCGGACCCAGCTGCGAGGCGAAGAGGACGGGATCTGGTATCTGCGGTGCATCGATGCTTATCAGACCACCCTGCAAACGGATCCGCTGGCTCCGGTGACCCAGTTCAGCAGCCGTACGGACTTCGTTTACGAAGAGGGTAGGGTGGCTTTGCGGGATGGAGAAGCGGTGCTGGAGGCCAGGGACTTGTATACGCTGGAAGACCTGTACGATCTGGACCAGATCTTCCGGGATGCCAAGGCACAGGGCCTGTACGGGAACTACGAGACCCTGGACCAGCGCTTCGGACAGCGCACCGAGCGGCGCTATGCGGTGGATGGGTCGCTGGATGAGGTGCGGGAGTACGATGCCGACGGCCGCCTGTTTTGGACCATGGCCACCTTCGTGGAGATGGACAGCCGTAAGTACTATGGATATATGTCCACTGTGGTGGGCCCCGATGGCCGGGATCAGGAGTCGGTATATCTCAGAGGCGGCATCGCGGAGGAATGGGGCTATGCCGATGGCGTGGAGCAGTGGTGTATGCTCTACCACTATGATGAGACGGGAGACCTTGCCTACGAGGAGGAGCTGACAGTATGTCCGGATACCCAGGTGACCCGCTGGTATCATTTTTATGACGACCGGGGGCTGCTGGTGGCCAGCTGCACTTCCACCCAGGGGCTGGTGTATGGGGCCACCTATGACCATATGGGCAGGCTCCTCAGCGAGCATGAAGACTTTGGTCCCGTGTCCGAGGGCAGCACCTTCGAATACCATGAGGACGGGAGCTACACCCGGTATCATGTGGGGGCCACCTGGGGCTCCACGGTCACCCAGTTCGACGCCCAGGGACGGGCGGTGTCCAGTGAGAACTATGGCGACGCCCTGCTGGAAAGCACCGTCACCTACCACTATGATGCCACCGGCGCGCTGGTGGAGGAGGTCTGGGTGGACCATATGGACCCCGCCGACAGCTGCCGCATCACCTATACCTATGAGTATGACAGTTTTGGTAACTGGACCCGGCGGACCACCTTCCGGGACGGTCAGGAAGAGACGGTGGAGCAGCGCCAGTTCGACCGGGATGGACGACTGGTGGACGATGGGACGTTCGTGTATTTCTACGATGCCCAGGGCCGTGTGATCCAGAAAAAGCAGGAGCTGGACGGGGAGACGATCGTCCACCTGTACACCTATGATGAAGCCGGGAAGCTTTTGAAAGAGGTCTGCTACTGAGAGGAGAAGGAAGGATGAAAAAGATATTGGCTGCGCTCATGGCCTTGACCATGCTGCTGTCCTTCCTGGGGTGCCAGGTGGAGGAAGCGGAACTGGTGACCACCGTGGAGCGGGAGACCACCCAGCCTACGGTGCCCTCCCAGGAGACTACGGAGCCCTCCCAGGAGACCACCGCGCCCACCCAGGCCACGGAGCCCACGACCCAGCCCCCCGCGGTGGAGAAGACCGACTATGTGGAGCGGACGCTGTCGGAGGACTATACCATATGGGATCTGAGCGATGAGCTGGCCGCCATGCTGGAGGCCGGGGAGCTGGAGGAGCGCTACACTCTCCAGGTGGATGGGCTGTGTACCCCTGTCACCATGGAGATGGAGCAGCAGGACGTGCATACCGTCAGCGTGTACGACACCACGCTGGAGGTCCAGTGCGCTGCCTCCCAGGGGTCTATGAACCTGACGCTGGATGACTATGAGGGCATCATCGTGATCAACGATGTCAGCGACGAGACCCCCCGGGCCTGGATCGTCACCGAGTACGACTGGCATCTATATGACCAGGAGCAGGGGATCCAGACCTGGCTGTGGGTGGCGGAGGATGGCATCCGCTACCGCAGCTGCGTGAGGGCCTATCTGACCAGCCTGGAGCAGTACGATCAGGCACCGCTGGAGGAGTTCCAGAGCCGGTCCGCCTTCGTCTGTGAGGAGGGCTGGGTGGATATCAAGTACCGGGATCCGGAGAGGATCGCCCTGGCGGTGTACACCATCGGGCAGCTCTATGACCTGGACCAGGTGTTCCGGCAGGCCAAGGCGGCGGGGATGTACCCGGACTATGAGTCTGTGGATCAGCTGTACGCCAGCCGTTCGGACCGCCGGCAGGAGACCGGAGACGTGATATGGCAGTTCGACGGGAAGGGCGTCCTGCTCAGCAGGCGTCAGGACCAGAGCAGCTGGCGCAATGTCTACAGCTATGACACCTCTGGGCAGATCCAGACCGTCCAGCTGGTGGACACCGATGGACAGACGTGCCAGCAGTGGGACTTCCGGGACCATAAGGTGGTGTCCGGCTGGCGGGAAGACCGCTATGAAGACCAAGAGGAGGTAGACCGCCGGCAGTACACCTACGACGAAGCAGGCCACGTGCTGACCGAGACGCGCTACTGGGACGGTTCTCTGGACTATGTCTATGGCTTCGATACCTTCCGGAACAAGACCATGGAGGAACGGTATCTGGATGGGGCGCTGATCTGGCGCACCAGCTTCACATGGGACGATGCCGGGGAAGAAGTGGTATCCTATGAGTCCGAGGCCTTCGACGACCAGGGGCGGGTCTATAAGAAGACCCACCTGGAGGGCGGCTATGTGGACGACTGGTATTTCGGCGGCGGTCAGGAGACCTGGAGCTGCACCTATCTCTATGACGAAGCCGGGACGCTGACAGAGCAGCGCCGGGAGGCATCTGCCCAGGGGGAGACGGTGTGGGAGCGGACGTTCTGCTTCTATGATCACCGGGGCCTTCTGGTGGCCAAATACAACGCCGAGGAGGGCGAGATCTACAGCGCCGGCTATGACGACCAGGGGAGGATCACCGGTGAGGTGAACTGCTATGGCCCCGAATCCGACGGCAGCCACTATACCTATGCCGCCGACGGCAGCAGCGTGGAGGATTACACCGGCGCCACCTATGGCTACGGCCAGATCCACCGCGATCCCCAGGGCCGGGTGGTCCGGGAGGAGCATTACGGCGATGGGGACCTGGAGCGAGGCTGTGCCTATCGCTATGACGACCAGGGCCTGCTGGTGTGGATGGAGTCCTTCTCCGACTATCACGACACCCGGACCTTCACCTACACCTATGAGTATGACGACCGGGGCAACTGGACCCATCAGCACTGCTATGAGGCTGGGCTGCTGATATCCACCACGGTCCGGGTGTACGATCAGGCCGGGAACCTGATCCAGATCTACGAGACCAGCGACGGCGTGGTCCTAAGCGACCAGATCTTCGCCTACGACGATCAGGGCCGCCTGATCGCCGACGATGACTACGACTATGCCTATGATGACCAGGGCCGCCTGGTGGAGAAGGTCAGCAACGACGGTCAGGGCGATACCTGGCGATATGTGTACTGTTATGACCAGGAGGGCAGGCTCCTGGAGGAGGTCTGCAGCGTTATTAGTGAAGAGTGAAGGATGGGCGTGTTGCATTTGCAACACGCCCCAGACTGTAGAAAAAGTCGTTGACAAGAAAGATCATCGTTTAGCGTAGGATACGTACTGGCGCGGCAGCGCCTATGCCTTCCCCCGGGGGCGGTGCGTCGCGCAGCGAAT
>JAFTKE010000011.1 GCA_017456045.1 Oscillospiraceae bacterium | reverse complement strand
TGGAAGCAATATCTGGAGAGCGTCGGTACGACGCTGTATGTCACAGCTATGGCGTTGATCCTGGGCATCGCCCTGGGCGTGGTGGTGGCTATGGTCCGCACGGCTCATGACCAGCAACGGCCTGGGAAGAAGAATTTCTTTTTGGGTATCATCGATTGGATCTGCAAGGTGTATATCACTGTGATCCGCGGCACGCCCATGATGGTGCAGCTGCTGATCATGGGGTTCGTCATCTTCTCCAGCAGCCGTGATTTCACCTTCGTGGGCACACTGACGCTGGGCATCAATTCCGGTGCATATGTGGCGGAGATCATTCGGGGCGGCTTGATGTCTCTCGATCCGGGTCAGATGGAGGCTGGACGCAGTCTGGGCCTGAATTACATCGATACCATGCGATTCATCGTGATCCCCCAGGCATTCAAGGCGATCCTGCCTTCTTTGGGCAATGAATTCATCGTGCTGTTGAAGGATACCTCTTTGATCAACGTGATCGGTGGCAAGGAACTGGTATATGCCGCACAGTCGATCTATGGGCGGACCTATGAGCAGATGTTCCCGTTGGTCGGCGTGGCGCTGATCTATTTGGTTTTGGTCATGATCCTCAGCTGGCTGCTGGGTATCCTCGAAAGGAGGCTGCGTAAGAGTGATAGACGTTAAAGGTTTGACGAAATCCTTCGGTGACACCCATGTCCTGAAGGGCATCGATGAGCATATCTATCCAGGGGAGAAGGTGGTCATCATCGGCCCCTCCGGCTCCGGCAAGTCTACGTTCCTGCGCTGCCTGAACCTGATGGAGTATCCCACAGACGGATCTATCCGTTTCGATGGAATGGAGATCACGGATCCCAAGACAGAGATCGATCTGGTCCGCCGGAAGATGGGGATGGTGTTCCAGCATTTCAACCTTTTCCCCAATATGACCATCCGCAAGAATATCACGCTGGCTCCTGTTCGGACCAAGCTGATGGACCAGAAGACGGCGGATGAGACGGCCATGCAGCTGCTGCGCCGGGTGGGACTGGAGGATAAGGCGGATGCCTATCCCAGTCAGCTTTCCGGTGGACAGAAGCAGCGGATCGCCATCGTTCGTGCGTTAGCTATGAACCCGAAGGTCCTCCTGTTCGATGAGCCGACTTCCGCGCTGGATCCTGAGATGGTGGGGGAGGTCCTGGCTGTCATGAAGGAGCTGGCTTCCTCCGGTATGACCATGGTGGTGGTGACCCATGAGATGGGATTCGCCAGAGAAGTGGGCGACCGGGTGCTGTTCATGGATGAAGGACGGATCGTGGAGCAGGGGACGCCTGCTCAGGTGTTCGATCGACCTCAGAACCCAAGACTTCGTGAATTCTTATCCAAAGTTCTATGATATCAGCTGCCGCAGATGTTCTGCGGCAGCTTTTTTGGTACGATCCAATGCGTGTGATGTCATAATGAACAAAAAATTCACTTAAAACAGCGGGAAATATATTGAAATTCGACGCAGTTCTGGTATAATGTATGTTAGCATATGGATAAATGCTGACGAATGATGAAAGGATGAGTGAAAGACATGGTCGATCTGCGTGCGAAGCCCTATCACTTGAATGATGAGGACATCTCCTGGGTGGAGGAAACCATTGCTTCGATGAGCGATGAGGAGAAGGTCGGACAGCTGTTTTTCCAGCTGACGGCATCACAGGACGAAGAGTATCTGCGGGAACTGATGGAGAAATACCATCTGGGCGGATGCCGGTACAATGCCATGCCTGGCGCCAAGGTCCTGGAGCAGAACAAGATCTTGCAGAAATATGCCAAGGTCCCGGTGTTCATCGCCTGCAATCCGGAGCAGGGCGGCAACGGCGTTTGTCCTGATGGCACGTTCGTCGCAAATCAGATCAAGATCGGCGCCACCGGTAAGACAGAGTATGCCCGGGCGATGGGTAAGATCTCCGGCGCTCAGACCTTTGCCACCGGCTGTAACATGACCTTCGCTCCTGTGGTGGATATCACCTACAACTGGGAGTGTGAAGAAGTGCTGGCCAGAGCCTATGGTAACGACCCCAAGATGGTGGCCACCATGGGCAAGGCTTACATGGATGGTGTCCATGAGAACGAGGGCGTCGCTTCCTGTGCCAAGCATTTCCCGGGCAATGGTCAGGATTACCGGGATGCTCATATGTCTAACAATGTCAATCATTTTGGCGAAGATGATTGGATGGCGTCCTATGGCTATGTTTACAAGACCCTGATCGATGGCGGTCTGGACGCGATCATGGGCGGACACATCATGATGCCCACCTATATGCAGGAGCTGGATCCGGATGTCACGATCGAGCAGATCCTTCCCGCCACGCTGTGTCCCGAGATCATGACGGGACTGCTGCGGGACAAGCTGGGCTTCAACGGCATGGTGGTCACTGACGCGTCCCATATGGTGGGTATGACCAACCGGATGAAGCGCAAGGATATGCTGCCGCTTTCTATCAACGCGGGCTGCGATATGTTCCTGTTCTTCAACGATCCCGAGGAAGACTATAACACCATGCTGGATGCCTATAAGGATGGCATCATCAGCAAGGAGCGGATGGAGGAGGCGCTGAAGCGCATCCTGGGCTTGAAGGCGAAGATGGGTCTGAACAAAAAGCCCAAGGAGGAACTGTGTCCCACCCAGGAATACTGCGCTGCTGAGCTGGGCAATGCGGAGTACCGTGCGGTCGCTGGAGAGATCAGCAAGGATTGTTTGACTCTGGTGAAGTATAAGGATGAGGGCGTGCTGCCCCTGTCTCCCGAGAAGACCAAGCGGATCATGATCGTACCGATCAAGGGCGCGGATGGTCCTATGGCGGCTCTGGCGGCTATGGCTATGGGCATGGGCGGAGCAAAGAAGACCCCTGCGGAGAAGCTTCGTGATCGACTGATCGAGAAGGGCTTCGATGCGTTCATCTATGTCAGCCCTCTGGATAAGATCCTGGCAGACGTGAAGGCAGGCAAGCCCTTCAACCTGAACATCTATTTCGCTGGAAAGAACGCGATCAGCGAATTCACTTCTCAGCAGGACCTGGTGATCTCTCTGTTCAACGTTGCCAACGGTCATCCGGCTTTCGGTATGTCCAAGGGCGGCGGTGAGATCCCTTGGTACGTCCATGAGCTGCCTGTGGTCGGCATCTCCGTGAACAAGCCCACGATGCTGGCGGATGCGCCTATGCTGCGTACCTACATCAATGCCTATGATTCCAACGATGACACCATGGACGCACTGGTGGAGGCACTGGTATCCGGTCCTGATGCATTCAAGGGCAGCGATCCCATCGATAGCTATTGCGGTATGTGGGATACCCATATGTGATGGAGGGCGTCATGTCTATATTCGATTCTTTTGAGAGGAAGCATGACTTCCTGGTGTGCGTGGATTCTGATGGCTGCGCCATGGATACCATGAATTGCAAGCATTTCCATTGCTTCGGACCTTGTATGGTGATGGAGTGGGGGCTGGATGAGTGGAGGCCTGCGATCCTGGAGCGCTGGAACGATATCAACCTGTTCCAGATGACCCGTGGTATCAACCGGTTCAAGGGGCTCGCCATGGCGCTGACCGAGATCGATGCGCAGTATACTAAGATCCCCGGCGTCCAGACCCTCGCGCGCTGGGTCCAGGAGACGAAGGCGCTATCCAACGACGCTTTGATCTGTGCGATCGAGACGGCGGAGGAAGGGGAAGGAAAAGTTTGCCTTGAGAAGGCGCTCTCCTGGAGCAAAGCCGTCAACGCCAATATCGTCCAATTGCCGGATGATATGAAGGTCCCCTTCCAGGGCACCAGGGATGGTCTTGCGGCAGCCCACGGATTTGCTGACGTGGCTGTGGTCTCCAGTGCCAACCGAGACGCGGTGGAAGAGGAATGGAGCCAGCATGGATTGCTGGAGCATACTGACATCCTCCTGGCTCAGGATGTGGGCAGTAAGGCCCATTGCATCGCCAAGATGCTGGAGTTCGGCTATCAGAAGGATCATGTCCTGATGGTCGGCGACGCGCCTGGCGACTGTGATGCCGCGAAGACCAATGGGGTGTGGTTCTACCCGATCCTGGTGAATAAGGAAGCTGAAAGCTGGCAGGAGCTGCAGGACGTGGCACTGACCAAACTGGCCTCCGGTGTCTACGATGCTTATCAGCAGGAGAAGGAACGGCAGTTCCTGGATAACCTTGGCGGCTGATATCTGGATATGATGATGACCGGGCTGCAGTACGCAGCCCGGTCGATCATATTACTGGATGGTGACTGGAACGATGGAAGAGAAGGCACCGAAGGTCTTTTTTCCATCGATCTCCACATAAGCGCGGATCTTGAAATAATAGGTCTCGCTGCTGACAAGATCATAGATGGTAGCCTGATCCAGGGTGCCATCGGTGATGGATTTGATGATACGATATCCTCCGTCTTCCGCATCGCTTACCCAGATCTGATATCCTTTCGCACCGTTGACGATGTTCCAGTTCAACTGGGCACGGGTGGCTTTGAGGCTTTCTCCGGTGAGGACGGGGGCGTCAGGCATGACGGCGATGGTGGATATATCGGAGTAGGCACCGAAGATCTTGCGCCCGTCTTCTGTGATGGTGAACGCGCGGATCTTATAGGTATAGTCCTGGCCGGCAGTCAGCTCGCAATTGCTGTAAGCTGTGGTGGCTCCTTGGTCGTTGGTCAGTTCGTTGCCTTTATCGCCCAGCGTCTTGACCACGCTGTAGCTGCCGTCTTCGTTTTGCCGCCAGATCTGATAGCCATGGGCACCCTGGACCTGGAGCCAGCGTAGGCGGATCCGGAAGGTGGCGTTGCTGTAGGGGCCATCGAATACCACTGCGGCAGGCATGTACGCCGGGGCAGAATGCTCGGTATAAAGCTTTTCACCGTTTTCATCCAGGCTGAAAGCCCGGACACGGTAGTAGTATGTAGTGCCGATGGTCAGTCCCTGGTTGGTATAATGGTCGGAAGTGCCGTCGTTGATGGTCTTGGTCAGGCTCCAGCTGGACTCGTCATCCGGTGTGGTGGTGCGCCAAAGCTCGTAGCCATCGACGCCCTCCATGACGGTCCAGGTGACCTTGACAGAGGTCTGGGCCTTGCTGTAGCAGGAGAGGATCTGAGGGACCTTTACCTGGGCACTTCCGCAAATGATGCAGCTGTCGTCCTGATAATCATGGTCGGTAGCCTCCAGCGGCTCGATGACCGTATGACCGCATTCGGTGCAAGTGTAGGTGATCTGACCCGGTTCCGTGCAAGTGTGTTCGGTGGTGACGGATCCATAGGTATGAGTATGGTGATGGAGGGTAGCGCTGGTCAGTGGATCATTATCGATGCCGATGGTGATGGACTGCCAGTTTTCGGAGGTGCCGCCATAGTATACATCAGTCAACGCACCGCAGCCGAAGAATGCCTGGTCAGCGATGGACACCACAGTTTCAGGGATGGTGATATCCGTCATAGCGACGCAACCATAGAAGGTCTGGATACCGATGGCGGTGATGCCATCGTCGATCACAGCCGTGGCGATCGTATCCCGAAGGGGATACCAGGGGGCAGTATCCTCCAGCCAGTCATAGATGGCACCGGTGCCGCTGAGGGTCAAGATGCCTTCTTCCAGTGCCCAGCGGATCTCGTCACCGCACAGTGCATCTCCCCAAACGGCGTAGAGAGTGATGTCGCTGTCCAGCTCGTACAGATCACCGGGACGGTAGTCCACCTGAGGCTGGTGGGGGTCGATGGACCAACCCAGGAAGACGAGCCCTTCGCAGGTGGGGGTCTGGGTGGATAGCTCCAGAGACACTGAGGGAGTCTTTTCCTGAGCCGCAGGCGCGCCTTCGCCACCGTTGGCATCGTAGGTCACGGTGTAGCTTTGGGGCGCGGCATAGTTGGGGCGGAGGATCGCCAGGATATACTTTTCAGAAAGGGGTGCGTGCTTCTTCACCCACCGGTCGGACAGAGAATCAGCAGAGCCGGAGTTGCCGCCGATGGTATAGACGGAGCCGTCAGTTACCTGATAGACGATCTCCACATGGCCCATATTGGTGCCACCGTTCCAGTTGATGAAGCAAAGGTCACCGGGCTGTGGCTCGCTGGAGACCTCTGTGCCGCCGGCGGAGAGGATCCGGTCGTACAGTCCAGCTACGCCGCCATACTGAGGGACGGCTTCGGACTGGCTGGCGATGATCGCACAGTCACATACGAAATCCGCGCACCATTCTTCGGTGTAGCCCAGTTCGCCGCCGGTGCGACCTTCCTGTGCAAGGGCGATGGAGACCATATCTGCGGCACCGTCGCCGGTGAGGGTATAGTCCGTGCAGAAGCCTGAGGTGCAGGACTGGGTCAGGAGCGTTGGGGCCGCATGATCCTGCCCCTCCAGGTCGATCGAGGCATGGACAGGCAGTGCGGAGAGAACAAAAAGAGATGCCAGTATGAGTGCGATGATGCGTTTCTTCATGATCTATGTATCCTTTATCTGTTGGCGTTGGGGCGGCTTATAGAGGCGTCACTTTGATCACAGTCAGTCTATCGTCCTCCACGGTGAATCCGATATCGTGATCTGCGAAGCTGAGACCGTAAACTCTTCCAGGTTTTCGTTGATAGGAGGGACGGGGGTCATGGGACAGCACGGCGATCGCAGCCTCTCGTTTGGTTTCCGGGAGGGCTTTCAGAAGCGCCTCCGGGAAATCCACCTCCAGCAAAAAGTCATCGGCAGTGTCGGTGAATCCGCCGGCGGCTTCCGGGAAGCTGTCGCTATAGGGGATGTAGGGCTTGATGTCCAGGATCGGTGTCCCGTCCATCAAGTCGGCGCCTGCTACATGGAGGACGGTCCCTTCCTTCGTCTGTTCCAGGCCAAGAAGCTTGACGCAGGACAGACCGATGGGGTTGGGGCGGAAAGGGGAGCGGGTGGCGAAGACGCCCATCCGGGTATTCCCGCCCAGTCTTGGAGGGCGGACGGTTGGGGACCACTCCTGACGCACCGCTTCGGAAAAGTGCCAGATCAGCCACAGGTGCGAGAATCCCTGGATCCCACGCAATGCGTCGGGGTTGCGGTAGTCCGGTTCGAAAACGATGGTGGAACGAAGTTCCTCGACCAGACCGCTTTGACGGGGGATGCCGAATTTCGTGGGGAAATCGCTGCGCATCCGGGCGATGGGGCGGATCTTGATATCGTCCATCATGCCCTCCTTTTCCGGAAGCAGAAGGTGGAGGCGAAGAGGATCGCCAGGGACAGTGAGATGGATGCTCCGGCGGAGGTGCCCCAGTAGTAGGAGACCACGAGGCCGCTGATGCCGCTGAGCAGTGCGAATCCAACGGAGAATAGATGGTATTGCTTTAAGTTTCGCGCCACGTTTCGAGCCGCCGCACCGGGCAGGACCAGCAGAGAGTTGAGGATCAATAGACCCACAGAGGAGATCGAAAGGGTCACGACGACCGCGATGGTCGCGGTGAAGATCGTTTGGCTCACCCCCACAGGGATGCCCCGGGAGGAGGCCAGCTGGGGGTGGATCGCGGTGAGGGTCAGGCGATTGGAATAGATGGACCAAAATGCCAGAACTCCAAGCAGTACCAGGGCCAGCATACCGATCTCAGCGGGGGTAACGGAGAGGATATCTCCGATCAGATACTTGTTATATTTCGTGAAGCTTCCGCCGCCCAAGGTGGCCATGAAGATACCAAGGGCTACTGCGGTGCTGGAGAAGACGCCGATCAGCGTATCCGCAGTCTGATCGGAGCGGCTGCGGACGAAAGAGAACAGCAGGGCGAATACCAGAGAGAACAGCACTGCTACCCAGGTGGGAGCCGCGACACCGCAGATGCAGCCGATGGCGATACCGGTGAAGGCGGAGTGTCCCAGTGCGTCGGAGAAGAAGCTCATCTTCCCGGTGACGATCATGGTGGAAAGGATACCGAACAGGGGAGCCATCAGCAAGATCGCCAGAAGGGCGTTGCGCATGAAGTCCCAGCGCAGCATCTCCAGAGGGATCAGGTCGCAGATCAGATACCAGATATCCATTTCACATACCTCCTTTCCGGTGGAAGGTCCTGGCGAAGGGTTCGGAGGTCAGGACCTCCTGGGGCGTACCCTGGGCCAATACGGTATGATCGATCAAGACCACTTGGTCTGCGTATCGTTCCAGCATGGAAAAATCGTGGGTTGTCATAAGGATGGAAAGGTCGTAGGTCTTCCGGATCTCGTCCAGCATATCCATCAACACGGACATGCCCTCCACATCCACGCCGGACAAGGGCTCGTCCAGGATCAGGATGTTGGGCAGGGGCTCCAGCGCCAGCGCCAGCAGGACTCGTTGCAGCTCTCCGCCGGAAAGGGTCCCGACCCGCTTGTCGATCAGATCTTCTCCGTGGACACGCTCAAGGCATTCCAGGACAGTCTTTCGCATGGATTTGGATAACCCCAGGAAAGCAGGTCGCCGGGACATACAGCAGGCGAAGAGATCTGCCACGGATACAGGGTCGCCAGGGTCGAAGGTGGGGCTTTGGGGCACATAGCCGATTCGAGGACGACGGTCCCGCTGGCCCGGAGAAGAGAAAGCGATCACACCATCGTGATCCACATGGCCAAGCACCGCTTTCAGGAACGTGCTTTTTCCGGCACCGTTCGGCCCGATGAGCGCAACGAGCTGGCTGCAATGGACATGGAGGTCCACATCATGTAAAATGGTGTCGTTTCCGATCTTGACTGAGAGATCTTGGACGCGGAGGCAACAGGAGTCGCCGCAACCACCACCGTGGAAAAATAGTTTCATCCCAATGCCTCCTTCAAGGTGTCGATGTTGTGGTACATGGCCGGGAAATAATCGTCCCCAGACATGGCCATGTCCAAGGGGAGGGCGTGGATCCCGGTCTCTGCGCAGATGATGTCTGCTGCGGAGGCACTTCCGTTCCGTTCGGTGAATACGGCAGGCAAGTGGTGCGCCTCCACCATCTCGATCAGATGGATCAATTCGTGGGCGGAGGCTTCACTGCCGGATTCCTCTTCGATGGCCTCCAGGATCGTCAGATCGAATGCATCTGCCAGGTAGGCGAACCCATCGTGGAAGGTGATCATCTCACGGCAGGAAAGCTGGGACAGCTGCTGGATACCATAGTCATATAGCCGTTCCAATTCCTCGTGCAGGGCAGATAGGTTGGAACGGAAGACTTCCGCATGGGAAGGGAAATAGGCGATCAGCCCCTCGCAGATATTGGTAGCCATGCGTTTGGCATTGAGAGGGGAGAGCCAGATGTGGGAGTCGATGTCGTGAGCGTGATGATCATGATCATGGTCATGGTCATGGTCATGGTCGTGTTCTGTGTCACAGCCTAAAAGGTGGATCCCGGTGGAACTGTCGATCACGTTGGGAGCGTCGTGGAGGATGTCTTCCATGAAGCTTTCCAGGCCAGCTCCGGAGATCACCACCAAGTCTGCCCCTTCGATGGCTTGGACCTGGCGGACGCTGAGAGAATAGTCGTGAAGACAGGATACGCTGTCCGTCACCACGCGCGTGACAGTGATCCCTGTCCCCTGGCACAATCGGGTCGTGAACGTATACACCGGCAGTGTGGTGGCGGCGATCTGGGCCTGCGTCTTTGGAGCGCAGCCTCCAAGGATGCCTGCCAGCAGGATGCAGATCAGGAATATAGCCTTTCGTTTCATTGGGATCGCTCATTTCGTAAAATTTCTAATCATATCATACCACACGTGTCAAGAAAAAAGAGCCTGCGTCGAAGCAGGCTCTTTCGGGTATGTATGCTATTAGTGGTTCTCCATCCAATCGTTGACCTTAGTCTTGGCCAGACGCAGGATGTCCTCAGCGGGGTAGGGAGAGTTTTCGCCACCGCAGACATACAGGAAATACAGACCAGCGGGGGTCTGGTACAGGGACTCCTCGTAGCCGGCGGGATCACCGTAGAAACCACAGACGTACTTCTTCACCAGGGTAGCGGTCTCGGTGTCGTATTCCTTCTTGCAAATGATCTTCTTCATGGGATAACCTCCTTTCGCGTGTGGATCTCTTTGACACAGGTCATTATACACTTTTTTTGAAAGAATGCAAGAGCTTTTTTTGAAATTCACGTTTTTTTACCCTATTTTCGTTCGAAGGGGTCAGTTTTGGACAGTGCTGAAGGTCGGTTTGCCGTCAAATTGTACAGTTTCTAACTCTCAGGAGGAAGAATAGGTGGTAGCATCTGGGCCGGAAACGCTATGGATCAGGGCATTTTCTGTGATCGATTGGGGATAGAGCGATTCCCAATCCGCCCGGTCTCCGACGAAGAAGATGTGCTTGAGTTCAGGACAGTCGGCGAAAGCGTCCACCCCGATCGTCGCGACGGAGCCGGGGACATATATCGCTTCCAAGCTGTCACAGCCTAGAAACGCTTCGTCATGGATCGATACCAGGCCTTCTGGAAGTTTGACACCACGCAATTCGTCGCAATCCTGGAATGCGCCTGCATGGATCGTTCGGACCGTATCAGGAAGGATCACTTCGGTGATGGTATCGCAGTCACGGAAGCTTTCCGCGCCGATAGATTCCACGACTTGACCATCGACTTTGGAAGGGATCTCTACGACAGAAGGGCCGTCATAAAGTGACTGGTCGAAATATACGGTCCCATCCTGGATCGAAAGCCAGGGGGTAGCGGGAGTGGTATCACGACCGATGAAGTAGACTACGATCCCCACAGAAAGCATCAAGGCCATAACAGCGATGGCGGGCCATCGTTTCCCTTTTTTGGTCTGGGTCGGATGGATCAGGGTCGAACCACACTCACGGCAAAAGCGAAAGTCGTAGGGGCGTGGCGTATCACATTTGGGACAATACATCTGCGTCACCTCTTTCTCCATTTTATGATACCATATTTTTTCGCGATCCGCAAGCCTATTGCGATGTGTGATCGATCGTGATATCATATCCTAAAAGGAGATGATAGGATGAAAGATATCCCTGTGTTCCCAACAGAATATGGCGTGGCTAGTTTGGTCCTGCGGGAGATCCCCTATCGCAAGGAGGCATATATCCGGGTGCAGGACGTGCAGCCAGGGATGATGGAGCAGCTGGTGGCGGAATGTACGGGGTTCTGCCGGGCGGCCGGAGCAGAGAAGATCTACTGGAGCGCCGGCGAAGGGGACGGCAAGCTCCATACCGCCATTTATGAGATGCAGGGAACGGCTTGGATCGATCCTGATAAGGTAGAGCATCTGTTTCCGGTGACAGAGGAGACTGTGCTGCAGTGGCGGCAGCTGCTGAACGAGAAGATGATGGGCGTGGACAATGCTGCCACGGTCACATATAACGAACAACAGGCGCTGATCGAAAGCGGAGGTGCCTACTTCGTCCACCGGGATGGGCATCTGTTGGGCCTTGGTTGGCTGGATGGAGTAAAGCTTCTGGCGGTGGCCGCGATCGAGCCGGGGGCAGGGGAGCGGGTGATGCATACCCTCATGTCCTTGGTGGAGGGGCAGACCATGACGCTGGAGGTGGCTTCCACCAATGAGCGGGCGATCCGGCTCTATGAGAAGCTGGGCTTCATCAAGACCAGGGAGGTGCGGAAATGGTATCGAACATGATCCGCCGGTGTTATCCCGGTGGGGCCTCCAAGGCGTTCAACGTCACTTATGATGACGGTGTCACGCAGGATGTCCACTTCGTGGAGCTTTTGGACCGTTATGGCCTGAAGGGCACCTTCAATTTGAACGCGCAGCTGATGGAGGATGGGTTCGAGTGGGTCCACGAGTGTGGGATGACCATCAAGCGTCTGTCGCCGGAAGAGGCGCTCCAGACCTATGGAGATCATGAGATCGCCAGCCATACGCTGACTCACCCTTACATGCGTGGTAAAACAGGGGAGGAGCTCCTGTGGGAGATGGGGGAGGACAAGCGTCGGTTGGAAATGCTGTTTGGCAGGGAGGTGGCGGGATTCGCTGTCCCGTTCCATTATTATAGTCAGCAGATCGCTGCTATGGCGCAAAAATGTGGCTTCTCCTATGGAAGGTGCT
>JAFTKE010000164.1 GCA_017456045.1 Oscillospiraceae bacterium | reverse complement strand
TTGATCACCTCTACCATATGCACCGGGACACGGATAGTCCGGGCCTGGTCGGCGATGGCACGGGTGATGGCCTGCCGGATCCACCAGGTAGCATATGTAGAGAATTTGTTTCCCTTTGTCCAGTCGAATTTATCCACGGCGCGGATCAGGCCCGTATTACCTTCCTGGAGCAGGTCCAGGATGTGCAGGCCCCGGCCGCTATACTTCTTGGCGATGGAGACCACCAGACGCAGGTTCGCCTCCGTCAGCTTGTTCTTGGCGTTCTGGTCGCCCTCGGAGACCTTCTTCGCCAGCTCCACCTCTTCCTCTGCCGACAGCAGCTTCACCTGACCGATCTCCTTCAGGTACATCCGCACGGGATCGTCCAGATTGTACTCAGCGGCCAGATCCACGGGATCCACCAGATCCTCGTCCTCCACGCCAGCCAGGTCGATATCCCCGTCCAGCCCATCGTCCACATCGTCACCCAGATCCAGCTCCAGCTCAGCAGTGACCACCTGGATGTTCATAGCCTCGAACCGGTCATAGACCTCCTCGATCTTCTCCGGAGACAGATCCAGCTTCTCCAGCTGGGCATTCAGGTCGGCGGCACGGATCATGCCCTCCTTGCGGCCCTGGGCGATCAGCGCCTGGATCGCGGCGGCGACCTCCTCCGGCGTGGGCTTGGCATTCTTTTTCGCGTTGCTCATATCAGCACCCTCTTCGTTGGAATTTTCTCTTGCTGTAAGACTATACCCCTGTTTTCTCTTTTTGACAAGGGGTTTTTTATAAATTTCTTTGAAAAAAAGCGTCTTTCGTCCCACCACGTCACAGTACGATCTCATTTTTCCCCAGAAACACGAAATAATACGGTTTACATTTGGCTCAAAATTCTGTATAATCAGGAAAATAGGTGTGGTATACCCTGTTCCCCCCCACACAACGTCCCTGTAGGGCGAGGGCATGCCCTCGCCGCCGCTGATCGCTTGCGATCAGCGGTAGAAATAACGCATGATACATCACTGACTGACATCGACCGAGGTGCTTTTTATGACCGAACTTTCCAAGATCCGCAATTTCTCCATCATCGCCCATATCGACCACGGCAACTCTACCCTGGCAGATCGTCTGCTGGAGGAGTGCAACGCCGTGGAGTCCCGTCAGATGGAGCAGCAGATGCTGGACTCCATGGACCTGGAGCGGGAGCGTGGCATCACCATCAAGGCCACCGCCGCCACCTTGCGCTACACCGCCGATGATGGGGAAGTCTACGCTCTGAACCTGATCGACACCCCCGGCCACGTGGACTTCAACTACGAGGTCAGCCGCAGCCTCGCCGCCTGCGAAGGCGCAGTGCTGGTGGTAGACGCGTCCCAGGGCGTGGAGGCCCAGACCCTGGCCAATACGTATCTCGCCATCGATGCGGGACTGGAGGTCCTGCCGGTGATCAACAAGATCGACCTGCCCTCCGCCCGTCCCGCCGAAGTGAAAGCCGAGGTGGAGGACATCATCGGCATCCCCGCCGAGGACTCCCCGGAGATCTCTGCCAAAAACGGCATCAACATCCATTCCGTCCTGGAGATGATCGTGAAGGATGTGCCCGCCCCCACCGGCGACCGGGAGGCTCCCCTCCAGGCTCTGATCTTCGACAGCGTTTATGACAGCTACCGCGGTGTCATCGTCTACACCCGGATCAAGCAGGGCACGGTCCGTGCCGGACAGGATATCAAGATGATGGCCACCGGCGCTATATATAAGGTAGTGGAAGTGGGCACCATGAGCCCCCTGGGCCTGATCCCCACGGAGGCCCTGGGTGCCGGCGAGGTGGGCTACATCACCGCCTCCATCAAGACCGTAGCCGACACCCAGGTGGGCGACACCATCACCACCGTGGAAGACGGCGCTTCAGAACCCCTTCCCGGCTACCGTCCAGTGCAGCCCATGGTGTTCTCCGGCGTATACCCGGCGGACGGTGCCAAGTACCAGGACCTGCGGGAAGCCCTGGAAAAGCTGAAGCTCAACGACGCTTCCTTCGTCTATGAGCTGGAAAGCTCCATCGCCCTGGGCTTCGGCTTCCGCTGCGGCTTCCTTGGCCTGCTGCACATGGAGATCATCCAGGAGCGGCTGGAACGGGAATATAATCTGGACCTGATCACCACCGCCCCCAACGTGGTCTATCGTGTGACCAAGACCAGCGGCGAGACGCTGATGGTGGATAACCCTCTGGACTGGCCCGACCCCATGGAGATCGAGCTGGCGGAGGAGCCCTTCGTGAAGGTCAGCCTGATCGCCCCCCAGGAATACGTGGGCAACATCATGGACCTGGCCCAGCAGCGCCGGGGCGAGTTCAAGGACATGGTCTACCTGGATGCCAACCGGGTGGAGCTGCACTACGAGATGCCCCTGAACGAGATCATCTACGACTTCTTCGACGCACTGAAATCCCGGACCCGTGGCTACGGCTCTTTGGACTACGAGCTGATCGGCTACCGCCCCAGTAAGCTGGTGAAGCTGGATATCCTGCTCAACGGCGACATCGTGGACGCCCTGAGCTTCATCCTTTTTGTGGAGAACGCCTATCCCCGTGCAAGAAAAATCTGCGAGAAGCTGAAAGAGAACATCCCCCGCGCCCAGTTCGAGATCCCCGTGCAGGCAGCCATCGGCGGCAAGATCATTGCCCGCGAGACCATCAAGGCCGTCCGCAAGGACGTGCTGGCCAAGTGCTACGGCGGCG
>JAFTKE010000163.1 GCA_017456045.1 Oscillospiraceae bacterium | reverse complement strand
CGTCCAGACTGCCAAAAAAGCCCCTCGCAGGGGCAATGTCATTAAGTTAAGCACGCCCTCATGGCTCCCCTTGTAGGGGAGCTGTCAGCGAAGCTGACTCTAGCGCCCGCAGGCGCTGTGCAAGCGAGCAACCGCCGAAGGCGGCTCTTAGCGAGTCGCAGAGGGGTTTCCAAAAGCGTGCATGGCACGCGTTTGGTGATCAGCTGCGCTGATCACACACCCCTCCGAGCCGCCTTCGGCGGCCCACCTCCCCTCAAAGGGGAGGCTTGCGGTGCGTACCTTTCCTTAACTAAGTGACATTGCTCGTAGGGGCCGATGCCCACATCACCCCCTCACCATCAACTGAAAAAACGCCCCCGCTGCGCAATGGCAGCGGGGGCGTCCACATCTATCTTCAATAATACAGCATATACGCCTCATAAGGCCGCAGGACATCCGCCCGGTCCTTATAGTTGGCGATCAGCACCTGGGCGTCCCGGAACCGCTCCGGCACCTGGAAAGCCTGCTCCTCCCCGGAGAAGTTGCACACCACCAGCAGATGCTCCCTGTCGGTATCCCGGGTGTAGGCGAACACCTTCTCATCCTCCGGACACAGCAGGGTGAAGCTGCCGCTGCGGATCACATCATGGCTCTTGCGGATCGAGATCAGCTTCCGATAATAGTGGAACACCGAATCGGGATCTGCCAAAGCCGCCTCCGCGTTGATCTCCATATAGTTGGGATTCACCGCCAGCCAGGGCTTGCCCGTGGTGAACCCGGCGTTCTCCCCAGCTGTCCACTGCATAGGCGTCCGTGCATTGTCCCGGCCACGCTTCCAGATCGACTCCATGATCGCGTCATGGCTGTACCCTTCCGCAGTCCGGTCCCGATACAGGTTGTGGATCTCCACGTCCACATACTCTTCCAGCGGAAGCTTGATGTTGGTCATGCCCAGCTCCTCGCCCTGGTAGATGTAGGGCGTGCCCTGCATACCATGGAGCATGGTCGCCAGCATCTTGGCCGACTCCACCCGGTACGCCTTGTCGTCGCCCCACCGGGACACGATCCGGGGCAGGTCGTGATTGTCCATGAACAGACTGTTCCAGCCGTCGGATCCCAGCTCCTGCTGCCAGCGGCGATAGCAGTCCTTCAGCTTCACCAGCGGCAGGGCGCAGTAGTCCCACTTCTGCCAGGTGGTGGAATCCAGACCCATATGCTCGAACTGGAACACCATGCTCAGCTCCGAGCCATCGGGGCAGCTGTACAGCTTCGCCCGCTCCACGTTGGCGCCCCAGGCCTCGCCTACCGTCACCAAGCCCTCCTCGATGAAGGCTTCCTTACTCAGCTCCCGCAGGAACTCATGGAGCCGGGGCCCGTTGGCGGTGATCTTCTCCATAGGCTCCTTGGCGATCTGATCGATCACATCCAGCCGGAAGCCGCCCACGCCCTTGTCCACCCAGAACCGGATGCAGTCATACAGACCCCGGCGGACCTTGGGGTTCTCCCAGTTCAGATCCGGCTGCTGGGGAGCGAACTGATGGAAATACCACTGCCCCAGGCTCTCCACATAGGTCCAGGCGGGACCGCCAAAGGTGGACCACATATCATTGGGCGGCGTCTGGGGATCCCCATCTTTCCAAATGAAGTAGTCGTGATAGGGGCTATCCTTCCCCTTCAAAGCCTCCAGGAACCAGGGATGCTGATCCGAGCAATGGTTCAGCACCAGATCCATGATGATGGTGATCCCCCGCTTCTCCGCTTCCCGGATCAGCGCCTCCATGTCCTCCATGGAGCCGAACATGGGATCGATCGCGCAGTAATCGGACACATCATAGCCATTGTCCACCTGAGGGGACTGACACACCGGAGACAACCAGATCCCATCGATCCCCAGCTCCTGCAAATAGTCCAGCCTATCGATCACGCCCTTCAGATCGCCGATACCGTCTCCATTGGTATCCTGAAAGCTCTTGGGATAGACCTGATAAAACACCGCAGACTGCCACCAGCCGCGTTTCGACTTGTCAAGCATGATAAAATTTACTCCTTCTCGATCGCCTCGAACACCCGCAGGATCTCGCCCACGCTCCAGGCCTGCCCGAAGCAGCCCTTGCTCTCGGTGGGGAAGTCGCCCTCATAGATCTCCGGCAGCTGCCCGGCGCAGCCCTCTCTGAGCATAGGCTCCATGGCATCCAGCTGGGAGCGCACATACGCCGCCGCGCCCTCGCCATACACCTTCAAATACGCCATATAGTAAGCACCCATGGGGAACACCCAGGTGGTGCCCTGATGGTAAGCCATATCCCGGGTCACCATATCGCCGCCGTAGTGAGGATGATATTCAGGATCCTCGGGAGACAGCGTCCGCAGCCCGCAGGGGGTGTAAAGATGCCGCCGCACCGTATCCACCACGCTCTTCTCCTGCTGGGGGTCCAGCATGGTGAAGGGCATGGAAACGGCCCAGATCTGGTTGCACCGCAGCTGCTCATCGCACTTGGTGCCGGAGATCACATCCTTCAGATACCCCTTGTCGGCCATGTAGAACTTCTCCAGGAAGGACGCCTTCACCTGCTCCGCCAGCTGGGCGAAGGGCAGCGCATCGGCTTCCACCAGATCAGCGAACACCGCCATGATCTTCAGAGCGTTGTACCAGTAGGCATTGATCTCCACGGGCTTGCCATGACGAGGCGTGGGCAGGATGCCATTGACGCACACGTCCATCCAGGTCACCTGATCCAACCCGCCACCGGCCCGGATCAGCCCATCGGTATCCATGGAGATGGAATGATGGGTGCCCTTCTTATAATTCTCGATGATGCTCACCATCACCGGCCACGCCTCCCGGACGAACCCATCGTCCCCGGTACGGCGATGATACTGCCACACCGCGTCGATCAGCAGCAGCGCCGCGTCCACAGTGTTGTACATGGGCTTGGTCTCGCCCTCAGGGAAGAGGTTGGGCACCAGGCCGTCCTTCTCATAGGCCATGAAGGTCCTTAGGATGCTCTTGGCATCCTCATACCGCCCGGTGGACAGGCAGCAGCCGGGCAGCGAGATCATGGTGTCCCGTCCCCAGTCGCTGAACAGGGGATAGCCTGCCAAAATAGTCTTGCCATCGGTGGAATCCCGACGGGCGATGTAAGCATCGGCAGCCAATACCAGCTCCCGTGCGATGGGATCTTGCAGCCCCGCATCTGCCAAAAGCTTCTCCTGCCGGGCGTAGTGGGCCTCGATCAGCGCCTTGGCATCCACAGCCTCATCCTCCAGGCTGAACACCACCTGGAAAGACACCACCTGATCCGCCGCCACGCTCTTTTGGATCTGGCAGCAGCACCCGGTCAGGCCCTCATCCGGGCGACCGTCCTTAGCATCCTCAGAGTAAGACAGCAGCTCCCACTGGGGCTCCACAGCGGAAAGGGCCCCATCGGTCTTGATATATAATGTATAGCCATCGGCAGTGACCTTCCCATCCTGGAAGACGAAGGGCCGCCGCTCCTTCAAAACGTCCTCTCTGGGCACGAATTTCAGGAAGGGCCGCAGCGTCAGCGCCACATCCTTGCCGGAGCGGTTCTCGATGGTGTACAGCACCGCAGTGGTGTTCTTCCCCTGCTCCATCACCATCTTCCGCTCCACCCGAACGCCCAGCGCGTCATAGACCCAACAGGGCAGCCCGTCATAGACGAAGCTGGCCAAATTCTTGAAGCCCTCCTCTGGTTCGGTGCCGTCGGCAAAGGCCTGAGAAGACAGCATCAGCGATCTCTGGCCCACCGTCAGCGTCTCCTGCATCCGGTGTACCATATTGATCCGCACATTGGGCGCCTTGACCGCGGCCACCAAAAGGCCCTGATCGCACCGGGGCACCGCGAAGCCCGCCATCACCGAGGCGTAGCCGCCCAGGCCATTGGTCAGCAAAAAGCAGTTCTCCTGCGCCCGCTCCAGCGTGCGCATATCCTGTTTCCCGTAAACGAAACGCATAAAAGCTCCTCCTGTATCATGGGGGTAACGGCAGCGATCCCCACGACCGCACACCTCCTTTAAGTATATACCGGATCTCCCCCCACGTCAATCACCCCCACCACAAAAATTCCCGTTCGTAGCCCATGTGATCGGACCGCCATCGTAGGGAAAGGGCATGCCCTTTCCTACATTGCGTTGCGACGAACGGCTATCCGCACTGATCCCGACTCCCATCCCTGGATCCCCCTTTTTGGACGTTTTGCACAGAAGTACAACTGTCCATCTGCCATTTTCACCAATTTTGCATTTTGACGAAAATAACCGTTGAAGTCCACCACCCTTTCGTGTATAATGTCTTTATTGTGGTGCTCGGCACCCATTCTGACCACCGGAGGGCGGAGGCCTTCCCGAAAGGAGTAAATTATCATGTACACTGCAAATTCCATCCGCAACATCTGCCTGCTGGGCCACAGTGGCAGCGGCAAGTCCGCCCTGGCAGAGAGCTTACTTTACATGACCGGTGCCATCGACCGGATCGGCCGGAACGCCGACGGTAACACCGTTTGTGACTTCGATCCCGAGGAGATCCGCCGTAACATCTCCATCTCCACCTCCGTGGCTCCTCTGGAGTATCATAACTGCAAGATCAACGTGCTGGACACCCCCGGCGGCTTCGACTTCTCCGGTGCCGTCATGGAGGCCCTGCGCGCCGCTGACGCAGCCATCATCGTCTGCTCTGCCAAGGACGGCATCACCGTCGGCTTCGAGAAGGCATGGAAGTACTGCGAAGAGCGCAATATGCCCCGTTTCGTCTACATCTCCAAGGTGGACGAGGACAACTCCGACTACAACGCCACCTTCGAAGCCCTGCGTGAGAAGTATGGCAACAAGATCGCTCCCGTGGTGGTCCCCATCTGGGATTCCTCCAAGAAGATCACCGGCATCATCGACGTGCTGAACAAGCGCGCCTACGAGATGCAGAAGCTGAAGAGAGTGG
>JAFTKE010000162.1 GCA_017456045.1 Oscillospiraceae bacterium | reverse complement strand
CTCGCGATGACAGACTATTTTACTTCACAGGGGCAGGCACGTTCTCGTGCAGGACCTCTCTTTGGTACTGAGCGATGCCCTTTGCCAGGATCTCCATTGCCCGTTCCAGATCCTCCTGCTTCAGGACATAGGCGATCCGGACCTCGTTGATGCCCTTACCGGGCGTCTCATAGAAGGGCGCACCAGGGGCAAACATCACCGTATCCCCATGATCGTCGTATTCCTCCAGCAGCCACCGCTGGAACTTGTCGGAATCGTCCACTGGGAGGCTGGCCATGACGTAGAAGGCTCCCATAGGCTCCTCCACAACCACGCCGGGGATCAGCCGCAGCCGGGACACCACCGTGTCACGACGCTTGCGGTACTCCTCCTTGCACTGGCGGAAGAAATCATGATCCACATCGTAAAGAGCCGCCGCGCCCAGCTGATCGATGGTAGCCACCGCCAGACGGGACTGGCAGAATTTCAGCAGCGCCGCCTGCAGCTCCTTGTTCTTGGTCACCACGCAGCCCACACGGGCGCCGCAAGCAGAGAACCGCTTGGACACGGAGTCGATGATCACCAGGTTATCATCGATATCATCGAACCGGGCCATGGTGGGCACACCGAATTTCTCGTCATAGCAGAACTCACGGTACACCTCGTCGCAGATCAAAAACAGATCGTGCTTCTTGGCGATATCCGCGATCATCCGCATCTCGTCCTGGTCCAGCACCACGCCGGTGGGGTTGCCGGGGTTGGTGATCATGATCGCCCGGGTGTTCTTGGTGATCAGGCTCTCGATCCGCTCCCGCTTGGCGTAGCGGTAGCCCTCCCAGGGATTGGTGGGCAAAGCGCGGATGACACCGCCCGCCGCATGGACGAAGGTGGTGTAGTTGGGATAGTAAGGCTCCGGGATGATCACTTCCGTATAGGGATCCAGGATCGACAGGCAGGTCAGCAGCAATGCCTCGCTGCCGCCGGTGGTGATCAGGATGTCATGGGGGTCTAAGTCCACGCCCAATTCCTTGTAATAGTTACGGATCGCGTCGATCATGATTGGCATACCGGGAGAAGCCTCGTACTCCAGGGTCTTGGCCTCGAAGGAGCGCACCGCATCATAATAGGCCTGAGGGGTGGGCAGATCCGGCTGACCGATGTTCAGATGGTAGATCTTCTTCCCCTGCTTTTTTGCCGCCACCGCGAAGGGGTGGAACTTCCGCATAGGCGAGGGCTCGCAGCGGTTGGCATTGATGGAAATCTGCATATGTTACCTCCACCGGCATCCTTGCCGGTCTTTCTATACTCTATGATCAGGCGGCACAGCTCCGGGCTGCACATCGCCATCGCTATCAGATTCGGGATGGCCATGAGGCCATTGATGATCTCGGCCAAGCGCCACACCGTGCCGGTGCTGAGGACCGCCCCCAAGATCACCGTCAGAGCCTGGAGCCATGCGAAACGCTTCCACACGTCCCGGCCGAACAAATATTGGGCGCATCGTGCGCCATACATCCCCCAGCCCAGCACCGTGGCGAAGGCGAAGAGACAAAGAGAAAGCGAGATGAACAAGCGCACCCGGTCTCCCAGTACGCAGGAGAACGCATCCGCCGTCAAGCCGATCCCGGCATCCGTGCCGTAAGGGATCGTCACACCACTGCAAAGGATCACCAGCGCCGTCATGGTGCAGATCACGATGGTGTCCAAAAACACCTCCATGATCCCCATCAGCCCCTGATCGATCGGGTGCGCCACCTGAGCGCTGCCATGGGCGATCGCGGCGGTGCCCATCCCGGCCTCATTGGTGAACACGCCCCGGGATACCCCCACTCGCAAGGTAGTCATGAAAGACCCCACCACACCGCCGGTGGCGGCAGCTGGAGAGAAGGCGCCCTGGACGATCGCCGATAGCGCCGCCGGGATCGCTTCAGCCCGTAAGGCCAAGACCACGGTCCCCAGCAGCAGATACGCCGCTGCCGCGAAAGGCACCAGTCGTTCCGCGACCCTGCCGATCCGTCCGGCTCCGCCCAGGAGCAAGGCCAGCACGATCAGCGCCAGCACCACGCCTATGGTCAGATCCAACCCAGGAGAGACGGTCCCCCCAAAGGCCAGGATACAGTCGTCGATCCCGCCGATCACCGCGTCGATCTGTGTGGCGTTCCCCACCCCGAAGGCCGCGACCACGCCGAAAAAGCTGTACAGCCCGCCAAGCCACGCCCAGCGTCTGCCCATACCGTGACGGATGATGTACATGGGGCCGCCCAGCCACTCCCCGCCATCGGATGCGCGGTAGTGCACGGCAAGCGCCGCCTCTGCCAGCTTGATCACCATGCCCAGAAGGGCGCAGATCCACATCCAGAAGATCGCCCCCGGCCCACCGATGGCCAAGGCCCCAGCCACACCGGCCAGGTTCCCGGTCCCCACCGTAGCCGCCAATGCGGTACACAGTGCCTGGAAGGAGGATACCCCCTGGGTCTGAGACGCCTTCCCAGTGAGCCGCCGCCAAAAATCCCGACAAGCCGCCGGAAACAACCGCAGCTGCGCGAACCCGGTCCGCAGGGTCAAATACAGCCCCACGCCCAAGATCGCCGCCAGCCCAGGCAGGCCCCACACCAGAGAATAGACCCGATCCAGAAATTCGCCCATAGTACCTCCCTAGCATACCACTATTTGTCCCACCTTGCAAGAAAAATCTTTCCGCACCACCTAAATTATCGTTTAGCGGCGCAGCCGCAATGCCTTCCCCCGGGGGGAAGGTGGCCGAGCGCAGCGAGGTCGGAAGGGGAATGCGGGCAGTAACATAAAAGTTCAGAAAACCTATCAGACTTGCTGAAACGCTAACCGATGATCCAGGTCTATCCCGCCCCAAAACCATCACGTCGCCGCCCGCATTCCTCTTCCGCCCCTTCGGGGCACCTTCTCCCCGGGAGAAGGGACGCGGCTGCGCCGCTTAGCACGCTAAACGATGATTTACATTTTCATCATCTCCAACGATTCGAAGCAAAAAGCAGCCCCTCTTCCGAGAGACTGCTTTCGTACTTATTCCCAAGTGGCCCAGACCTCCGGGCAGAAGCCCACAGTGGCCTGTTTGCCATTGCGGACGATCGGAGTTTTCATAAGTGAAGGATCGTCGAACACTTTATCCTCCTTGGCCCGCTTGTCGTCCATATACTTCAGGAGCGTCACCTGATCGGACTTAGACTCCCAGTCGATCAGCTCATCGATCCCACCCACGGCCCGCAGCACGCTGTCGAACTCCTTTCCCGACAACCCGAACCGCTTTAGATCCACGGATTGGAACCTGATCCTACGCTCCTTGAACCAACGCTCCGCCTTTTTGGTGTCGAAGCACTTGCTCTTACCGAATATCTGGATGTTCAATAATCTACCTCCATAAGGCACAGCCCCCGCGCCGGCATGAGCTGCCCAGCCTGAGACCGCTGCGCGCCGAACAGCGCCGGGATGCTCCCAGCCTCTCTTTCGTGCAGTCCCACCTCCACCAGGGTGCCCACGATGATCCTCACCATGTTGTACAAAAAGCCGTTGCCGGTCACATCGAACCGGACTTCCTCCCCGACCCGAGAGATCTTTATGGAATCCACCCGGCGGACCGTGGACTTCTTCTTGCTTTTCGCTGCGCAGAAGGCAGAAAAATCATGTTCTCCCAGAAGCAGCACCGCCGCTTCTTCCATCGCTGCCAGGTCCAAGGTCTCCGGCACCACCGTCACGAACCGCCGCTGGAACACACAGGGCGCGTCGGAATTCCAGATCCGGTAGCGATAAGTCTTCCCTCTGGCATTGAGCCGGGCATGGAACCGCTCCCCAGCCTCCTTGCAAGAATATATGCCGATGTCCTCCGGTAAATACCGCCGCAGCTGGGACGAGATCTCCTCCGCCTCCATATCACTGTGACAGTGGAAATTGGCCACCTGATGCATGGCATGGGCCCCAGCATCGGTGCGCCCGCTGCCGGACACCTCGATCGGCTCCCCCAGGATCCGGCTCAGCGCTTGCTCCAGCTTCCCCTGGACGGTGTTTTCCTCCCCGCTCAGCCTCTGCCAGCCCCGATACCGGGTGCCATCATAGCAAATATCAAGCCGCAGATTCCGCATACTCCTCCAATTCCGCCCGTGCCTCCCGCTCATTATCCGCGGAAAACAGGAACTTCCCATCCAAATACACCTGCACATGCCCCTGGACATAACGCATAGAGAACATAGCCATCGACTCCTTCGTCTTTTCTATGGCGATATCCTAACACACGATATGTCCAATAAAACAACCATATCACTTCATGGACGTAGGGCGAGGGCATGCCCTCGCCGCCGCAGATTGCAAGCGATCTGCGGAAGACCTCGTGGGGCGACCATCGGTCGTCCGAGATCTTACACTCTATATTCGGACGAGCGATGCTCGCCCCTACGAGTTTCGTTAAACTACCTCGTACCCCGCGTCCACGATGGCCTGCTTCAGCGCCGCCACGTCCGCCTCACCGGTGACGGTGACGTTCTTGGCCTGAAGATCCACCACTGCGTCCACCGTACCGGGGACCGCCTTGCAGACCTTCTCCACCATCGCCTTGCAGTGGGGACACATCATACCATTGACATTGATCACAGTTTCCGTTATCGTTTCCTCCTTGATGATCGGTTTTTCCACCGCCGCAGGCGCGGCGACGGTCTTAGACTTGAAAAAGCGCAACCGCAGCGCGTTGCTCACCACGAATACAGAACTCATGCTCATGGCCGCCGCCCCCAGCATGGGGCTCAGCTGCCAGCCGAAGGCGGGATACAGCGCCCCCGCCGCCACTGGGATGCACAGGGCATTGTAGAAGAAGGCCCAGAACAGGTTCTGTTTGATGTTGCGGATCGTGGCGCGGCTCAGCTCCACCGCCCCGGACACGCCGGTGAGCGATCCGGTCATCAGCACGATGTCCGCAGACTCCATGGCGATGTCAGTGCCTGCACCGATCGCCATGCCCACGTCCGCTGTCACCAGAGCCGGAGCGTCGTTGATCCCGTCACCCACCATCAGCACCCGATGGCCCTCGGCCTGGAGCCGCTTCACAGCCCCAGCCTTGTCCCCAGGCAGCACGTCAGAGATCACATGATCGATCCCCGCCGTCTTGGCGATGGCCTTGGCTGTCTTTTCATTATCGCCGGTGAGCATCACCACGTCAAGCCCAATTTTCTTCATAGCCTCAACAGCGGCGGCAGAATCATTTTTCAGCACGTCCGCCGCGGCGATCGCACCGAGATACCGCCCGCCTGCAGAGAAATACAGCGGAGTCTTCCCCTGCTGGGCCAGCTCCGGATAGTCCGGGACCGCGATCCCCTGCTCCTCCATGAGCCGCCGGTTGCCGCCGAAGCAGCGCACACCGTCCACGGTCCCCGCAACGCCCCGTCCGGGGAGGGTCTCGAACTGGGCCGCCTCGGGATATGCGATCCCCTTGGCCCGCTCCATGATCGCCTTGGCGAAGGGATGCTCCGACCGGGCCTCCAACGCCGCCGCGACGGGCAGAAGCGCCTTCTCATCTCCCAGGATATCCGTCACCGCAGGCTTGCCGGTGGTCAGAGTGCCGGTCTTGTCCACCACTACGGTGTCCACCCGGTGCAGTCCTTCCAGGGAAGCAGCGTTCTTGAACAGCACGCCCATCCGAGCGCCACGGCCCGTGCCCACCATGATCGCCACCGGTGTAGCAAGGCCCAGAGCGCAGGGGCAAGAGATCACCAGCACCGCGATCGCGGAGGTCATGGAGAATTCGAAGCCCTGTCCCAGGATCATCCAAACCACGAACACCACCGCCGCGATCGACATGACGGTGGGCACGAAGATGCCCGCGATCTTGTCCGCCAGCCGGGCGATCGGTGCCTTAGAGCCGCCCGCCTCCTCTACCATGCGGATGATCTGAGAGAGGGTCGTATCCTCCCCCACCTTCTCCGCCCGGAATTCCAGGTAGCCTTCCGTGACGATGGTGGCAGCCGCCACAGCATCCCCCACGGTCATCTCCACCGGCAGGCTCTCGCCGGTGAGGGCGCTCTGATCCAGCGCGGCTCGTCCCTTGACGATCGACCCGTCCACCGGGATACTGCCGCCGGAGCGGACGACGATGATGTCGCCCACCTTCACCTCTTCCACCGGGATCTCCGTCTGCGTTCCATCACGCAGCACCGTGGCGGTCTTGGGCCGCAGATCCATCAGCTGACGGATCGCGTCACCGGTCTTCCCCTTTGCCCGTGTCTCCAGGAACTTGCCCAGAGTCACCAGAGTCAGGATCATGGCAGCGGACTCGAAATAGAGATCTCCGCTGTGATCCGCCACCGCGTCCCATCGGCCCTCGCCCATGGCGTCCGCCATCTGGAACAGCACCATCACACCATACACCAGCGAAGCCCCGGAGCCCACCGCGATCAGGGAATCCATATTGGGCGCGCGATGCCACAGCGCCTTCAGGCCCCGGGTGAAATAGCTGCGGTTCAGGATGATCACCGGCAGGGTCAACAGCGCCTGCAGCAGCGCCGCGATCATGGCGTTCTGAACACCGTGATACCACCCTGGAGCCGGGATACCGATCATATGCCCCATGGTGAAGTACATCAGCACCACCAGGCATACCGCCGACCAAACGATCCTGGTCTTCATCTGCTTCAGCGGATCCTCCACGGACACCTCTTCCCTTTTCTTCTGCCCGGCAATGCTGGCCCCATAGCCCGCGTTACGGACCGCGGTCTCGATGGCCGCCTGGACGCTCCCGTCCCCAGCTTCCACCACCATGGACCCTGCCAGCAGGTTCACTTCCACCTTTTCCACGCCGGCCACCGCCGCCGTCACCTTCTCCACCCGTGCCGAACAAGCCGCACAGGTCATCCCAGTCACATCGAATCTCAGTTTCATCGTTTGCCTCCCCCAAAAAGTCCGTTCGTAGGGAAAGGGCATGCCCTTTCCCTACATTATGGTGCCATTCCCCTGGAACAAAACCGATATTGACACCATAGTATCTTTATGATACTATCATACCAACTTGTTGCAAAAAAGCAAGTATGCACTTTTTTGTACCATACTATCCTTTTAGATACTAAGGAGGTAAACCATGCTGCACAACGAGAATTGCCCCGTAGAAGCCACCCTGGAGCTGATCGGCGGCAAATATAAGGCCCTGATCCTTTGGCGCCTATCCGAGGGGAAACTGCGCTTCTCCCAGCTGCGGGACCAGATCAAGGGCGTGACCCCAAAAATGCTGACCCAGCAGCTGCGGGAGCTGGAGGCGAAGATGCTGATCGACCGCCAGGTCTTCCCCGTGGTCCCGCCCAGGGTGGAGTATTCCCTCACCGACCTGGGCAAAAGCCTGATGCCTCTACTGATCGCCATGCGGGATTGGGGCACCACCTACCTTCGCTCCAAGGACCAGGAGCCGGATTGCTTCATGGTCGATCACACCCCCCTGCCCCAAACCAACTGATAAAAGGAGAACATCATATGAAGATCAAGATCCTCTCTGACAGCACCTGTGACCTTTCCCAGGAGCTGCTGACCGCCAACGACATCACCCTGGTCCCCCTGACCGTGATCAAGAACGACCAGCCCTTCAAGGACGGCGTCACCATCACCCCCGACGTGATCTTCGACCACGTGGCCTCCGGCGGCAGCCTCTGCAGCACCACTGCCAACAACGTGGGCGAATACGCTGAGTATTTCGAGAAGTACACCGCCGACTACGACGGCATCATCCACATCAATATCGGCTCCGGCTTCTCCTCCTGCTACCAGAACGCCTGCCTGGCCGCTGAAGACTTCCCCAACGTCCGGGTCATCGACTCCATGAACCTGTCCACCGGCCAGGGCCTGGTGGTATTGGAAGCCGCCCGCCTGGCCAAGGAAGCCACGGATCTGGACGCTCTGGCCGATGCCCTCCGGGACTTCACCACCCGGGTGGAAGCCAGCTTCCTGCTCAGCCGCCTGGACTATATGGTCAAGGGTGGCCGCTGCTCCTCGGTGGTGGCGTTGGGCGCCAACCTGCTGAACCTGAAGCCCTGCATCGAGGTCAAGGGCGGTAAAATGTCCGTGGTGAAGAAGTATCGTGGCAATTTCGAGAAGTGCCTGCCCATGTATGTCAAGGACCGCCTGGCCGACCGTGAGGACCTGTCCCGGGATACCCTTTTCGTCACCAAGACCCCGGTCAGCGACACCGCTTACGCCGCCGTCATGAAAGCCGTGGAGGAATACGGTAACTTCACCAACACCTACGAGACCGACGCCGGCTGCACCGTCTCCTGCCACTGCGGCCCCGGCACCCTCGGCGTGCTGTTTGTAAGGAAATAAAGCCGCCGTCCTTCCGATTCTATCCCGCACACGACTCCAAATCGCCCCCTTCGGGCGATGCGGGTCGTCTCCACCGATCCACCGTCCGAACATCGCAAAGAGGCTGTAAAAAAGCTGTCATCACCAGGAGGGGTTCGCCCGACGTGGGGATCTCCCAACGATTGGAAGAGGGGTATTCGCTGTATCCCCTCTCTGACCGTAAGATTCCCACCACCAGTCTGCGGACCGGTCTCGTGATGACATGGCTTTTTTACAGCCCCTTCATCTTTTCGCTCATGCACCGTAGGCTTCTCTGACGAACGCCAGCGCCTCTTCCTCTCCTCCGGTACAGACCATGTATAAGGTCGACGACTCTTCCTCCAGGAAAGTGATCCTGAACACCGGGACATCGCCCACCAATTTGATATCTCCGAAGGCGACCCAGTCCTCGTCATCGGTCCACATCTGTCCCTCAGGCAGGAAATCGTCATAGACACACAGCACGCCGTGCCAACTTCCGTCTTCCTTCAAGAAGCCAATATCATACTGATTGGACTCCACATATCCCGCGATTTGAAAAATGGGCTCTTCCATCAGTGCGTCCCCATCGTCGTCCCAGCCCTGAAGAGTCAGCTCCGTCTTTTCGACCACAGCGCTCATATCCTCATCCACGACATAGCACTCCACGTCCTCCAGACGAAAAGATGCCATCCCGAACAGGATGTGGACCCCAGGTGAGAACAGCCACGCCGCAACACCAATTACAGCGACCAGCACCACCAACACAAGACAAGACACGATCGTTATCGACTTTTTCAGCATATGATGTTCCTTTCTTCCCAGAGCTTCACCGAAACTCACCAAGACAGTCCATTGTAGGGTACCTCAAATACCACTGTATTTCCACCCGCCCAAGAAAAAACCAGTTTTTCAATACGATGATGTACCTTAAAATCCCAGGTCCCATAATGTCGATATTCCCAGAACACCTTCGCAACTCTTTGGATCATACTGTCGTAATCAGCATGACTTTCTACATCTCCATCACCGTTCTCATCCACCGTGCCAAAATACTGAGAATAGTATCTACCTGTTATGATCATGGAGTCGATGTCATCTTTAGAAATACCCCCGTTAGAGCCTTCGCCTTCATATAATAATCCTGCTGTGTACGAAACACGATTACTGACACATCCTAGGATTTGGTTTCCGTCGTCAACCGCACCTTCCTCCTTTACGAACATATGTTTTTCATGTATCGCAAAACTGATAAGGCCACTATTATCCAAACCATCAATAACAGTCGTCGGGGTAACTGCCTCTGACCAGGATTTGTACATATCATAAAGGGTAAATCCAGTTGTAACTACAGACTGAACAGTCGAAAACGGACCAGAAGCCACAGCTCCAATCAGTCCTGTTGCTGTAACAGTAAGCAAGTCAATATTATCTGCGGCTCGCTGCTCCTCTGTCTTTACATAAAAACCCGCTGAAGGTCTTAAAGCACTATTCTTTTGCTCCGGAACACTTGTGACGATTTGTATTTCATACCGCTCTCCATTCCAAACAGTTATGACCCTTTCACTAAAGTGCTTTACATACTGTTGCGAAGCAGGAACGACCAATGGAGTGGCATTTCCACCAACCAATTCATTATACTCGTCATCCTCAAGCACTTCTACGCCCAGACTTTCGAGTTGTAAATCGATTTGATTTATTTTTTCTAAATTCTCTTCGAAATCCGGCTCTAGGTCTCCTCGTAATTCGAGCAGCTCCGTTACCAATCTATGAGTTTCAGAATCGATCACTAAGAAACCGCCATCGATCACTGTAGCGCGGACCACCGTAGACATTGAGCATATAAGCGCAAGAAAAGCTAATGCAGTCGACAAAATTTTAAGCTTCATATTATAACCGCCAATCTTAATTTTTGCGTTTTCATTATATCATGCTTCATTTATAAAGGCAATAGAGTAATATCATACCTAATCCTATGAAGACGGGCTCCTCCCCCGCCATCCGTTATGATATCTAACTCTTGAAATCCCCATGAACTATGATATACTAAGGAAGCTCTGAATAGGTCGCCTTCAGCAGCTAGCGGATCATTTTTCTTATAGAAGCCTTAAATACATCCAGTATTCCTACGGTTTTTAACACGAAACGTGGAGCAAAATCGCTCGCTATCTGCTCTCGCCGATCAATTCAGAGCTTCCCCAAGACAAGATCACGATACCAATGAGGAATCACTATGGATCACAATACCCTTCTAGACATGGCCACCGACCTGGGCTACGAGCTGTCCATGAGCGGAGCCGAGACCTTCCGGGTGGAGGAGAGCATCCGGCGGGTCATCCAGTCTTACGACATCGAAGCCGAGGTCTTCGCCATCCCCAACTGCCTCACCGTCAGCATCGAGACGCCGGAGGGCAAGCCCATGACCCGGATGCGCCGGATCGGGATCCACGGCAACGATCTGGACGCAGTGGAGCGCTTCGCCGGTCTCAGTCGTGCCATCTGCGCGCGCAAGCCGGAGCCTCAGGAAGCCATGCGTTGGCTGCAGGAGGTCCGTGCCGGCCGCCGCAACTATCCTCTCTGGATCGATATGCTGGGTCATTTCCTGGGAGCGGGTGGCTTCTCCCTCCTGTTCGGCGGAAGCCTGATCGACGGCCTGTGCGGTGGCCTCTGCGGTCTGATCGTGGGCATCCTGTGCCGCTTCATGGACCGTCTCCAGGTCAACCAATTCTTCCGGATCCTGGCCGCCTCCTTCCCCATGGCCCTGCTGGCCTATGGCATGGAAAAGCTGGGGATCGCCCACAACGCCGACATGGTGATCATCGGCGCGCTGATGCTGCTGGTGCCGGGTCTGCTGTTCACCAACGCCATGCGGGACATCATTTTCGGCGACACCAACTCCGGCACCAACCGGATCGTCCAGGTGCTGCTGATCGCCGCTGCCATCGCCCTTGGCACCGCCGCTGCCTGGAACACCGCCACGCTCCTTTGGGGCGCGCCCACGACTACCACCGTTCCCATGGCGGGTCTGCTGGACGGACTGCTGCCCTGCCTGATCGGCTGCATGGGCTTCTCGATCATCTTCAATATCCACGGCCTGGGCAGCTTCCTGTGCGCCCTGGGAGGCGTGCTGACCTGGATTGGCTACACCCTGACCCTGGAGCTGGGTGGCGGCGACATCGCCGCCTTCTTCTGGGGCACGCTGGTGGCCGCATCCTACTCTGAGATCATGGCTCGTGTCCGCAAATGCCCTGCGATCTCCTATCTGGTGGTCTCGATCTTCCCCCTGATCCCCGGTGCAGGTGTCTACTACACCATGCGCTACGCTGTCCTGGGCGACACCGCCATGTTCGCCGGCAAAGGCATCCACACCGCCGCCGAAGCAGGCATCATGGCGGTAGCGATCCTGCTGGTATCCACCCTGGTCCGGATGCACGCCACCTGGATCGCGAAAAAGAAGGACGCAGCATAAAAACCAGTTGCCTATCCGGGAAACATCTGCTAAAATAGTCCCTATCCACCAACACGAGGTAACGGCTATGGAGAAAGAATTCATCCTGACCCACAAAGCGTTGAAGGTATCCTGCAAGCTGTCCCAGCCGGACCACGGTGCGGTGCAAAGAGTGGTACTGGGAGTCCACGGCATCGCAGGCAGTGCCCAGGACCAGATCCAGACCGGCATCGCCGAGGAGATGGCTATGTTCCGCAGTGCGGTCCTGCGCTTCGACTTCCCCGCCCACGGGGAAAGCCCCATGCCGGACCTGACCCTGCCTGGGTGCATCGAATCTCTTTTGGCCGTAGCAGACCACGCACTGGCACTGTTCCCCCAGGTGGAGGATCTATGTATCTTCGCCACCGGCTTCGGTGCTTTCGTGACCCTCAATGCGCTGGACGAGCTTCTGGAGCTTCCCGTAAAGGTGCGGCTGGTGCTTCACACCCCCTCGGTCCGTATGGAGCGGACCCTCCTGTCCATGCTCCAGATCACCGAGGAGCGCTTCTGGGTCCTGGAGAACGTGACCATCCCCACCAAGCGGCCGATCGACCTGACCTACCGCTTCTATCAGGAGCTGAAGGGCCACCCCGCTCTGGCCCACTACAACGCCCCTATGCTGATCCTCCACAGCGAATCCGACGAATACATCCCCATGGATGATATCCGCCATTTCCGTGGCATCAACGAGCGGAGCAAGCTGGTGATCATCCCTGGCACCAGCCACCAATTCGTCGAAGACGGTGCTTGGGACATGGTCTTGGACCTGACCCGGGATTGGTTCGAATTCGAGCAAGTCCTGCTCACCGATCATATATGAACAAAAAGCCGGAAGCACCATGCTTCCGGCTTTCCATATACTGACCGCCACGTAAAACTGCCGGAGGACATCCTCCGGCAGTCGTTTTACAGTCTGGAAAAGATATCCCCCAGGCTCTCATGGATCACCAGATCCGCTTGACCATCATAGGGCGTGGGATCGCGATTGATCAGAACCAGCCGTTTCCCACGGTAATACCGGATCAGCCCCGCTGCGGGATACACCGTCAAACTGGTGCCTGCCACGATCAGAAGATCCGCCTCCATGATGGAAACGATGCTCTTCTCCATGGTCTCCCCATCCAAGCTCTCCTCATACAGCACCACATCCGGCTTCACGGTGCCACCGCATCCACACTTAGGCACTCCATCGCTATCCCGAATGAACTCCGCCGGATAGAACTTCCGGCATCTGGTGCAAAAGTTTCGCAGCACCGACCCATGAAGCTCATACACCCGTTGGGAACCGGCCTTCTGATGGAGCCCATCGATATTCTGGGTCACCACCGCAGCCAGCTTCCCCTCCTGCTCCCACCGGGCCAATACCCTGTGGGTGATATTGGGCTCGAAGCCCAGAGGCAGCATCTTCTCCCGATAGAACCGAAAGAAGTATTCCGGCCTGCGCTCATAAAAGCTGTGGCTGATGATCATCTCCGGCGGATATTCGAACTTCTGGCTATACAGCCCATCCACACTTCGAAAATCCGGGATCCCAGACTCGGTACTCACGCCCGCGCCCCCAAAAAACACGATCCGGGAGCTTTCCTCCACCCAGCTTTTCAACACCTGTATCTGATCCATGGATCGGCCTCCCTTTCCAATATGCGACCGTAGGGGCGAGCGCTCGTCCGAACCCCTAGTATCCGCGATCCCCCTAGGACTGTGCTATGTCGATCCCGGACCATATTTCGGACGACCGATGGTCGCCCCTACGAATAGAGCGCTCTTCGTCAGCCTATCGCCCCGTCACCCAAACGATCCTCTTCCTCCATCTCTTTCAGCAGCTTCTTGTCCTGCTTTGAGGAGAGGTCTAGTTTTTCATACATATCCGGCCGCCGCGCCCTGGTCCGGCGCAAGGCCTTCTTCCGCCGCCACTGGCGGACCTTCTCATGGTTGCCGGAGGTCAGGATCTCAGGGATCGCCCGACCATGCCACACCGCAGGGCGTGTGTACTGGGGATATTCCAGGAGCCCATTGAAGTGGCTCTCATCTTCGAAGCATTCAGGATCCGCCAAAACACCGGGCACCATCCTGCACACCGCATCCGTCACCGCCATAGCAGCGATCTCACCGCCGGTGAGGACGAAATCTCCCAGGGAAATTTCCTCATCCACGCATTCATCGATGAACCGCTGATCGATCCCCTCATAATGGCCGCAGACCAGGATGATATTGTCCAGCTTGCTCAGTCGGATCGCGTCCGCCTGACAGAAGGTATGTCCACAGGGGGAAAGATAGATGGTATGCACCTGCCCACCGGCCTCATCGCACACCGCCTCCCAGCAGCGGTACAGCGGGTCCGCCGTCATCACAGCGCCCCGACCACCGCCATAGGGATAGTCATCCACCTGGTTCTGCTTGTTGGCAGTGTAGTCCCGGATCTGATGGGTGTCGATCTGGATGTACCCCCGCTCCTGGGCCCGGCCCAGGATGCTTTCCGACAGCACATCCCCCAGTGTCTCCGGGAACAGGGTAAGGATGTCAATTCTCATCGGTGCGCATCCCCTCGATCAGCTTCACGTCCATCCTGCCACCATCCAGATCTGTGGACAGGATGAACTGGTTCACGGCAGGGATCATATACTCATGCTCTCCCGTGACCACATAAACGCTATTCCCCGGATAATCCAGCACGTCCGAGATCTTCCCGATGCACTGCCCGTCAGCGTACACCTCCACCCCGATCAGCTCGGCGGCGAATATCACCTCGTCGTCGATGTCCTCCCGGTACAGCTCGATGGTCTTCCCACGCATGGCCTGAGCGGCCTCCATGGTGTCGATGCCGGAGAGCTTGACCAAGTCACAGGTCTTCTGTACCCTGCAATTCTCGATCTTATATTCCTTCCCGGCGATCCGACACCGATCGAATTCGCATAGCATCTCCGGGTCGTCCAGCCAGCACAGGACCTTCACCTCACCCTTGACACCATGGGTGGTGACGATCTCACCGGCTTCTATGAATTGGAGCTTCATAGCATCCTCCTTTATTGGATCCACCACTGAGGCGTCAGTTCCCCCATGGTGGTGATCTTTCCTGTTTGATAGTCCATCATGATCTCGATATGGTGATACTGCCCCGGCATGAGCTGCACCATCAGCTCCCGGCAGGCACCGCAGGGTGCACCGCAAGATCCGTCGTCCATCAACGCCAAGACCTTGGAGATCCGCTGATCCCCATTGGTCAGCATATTGAAGATGGCGTTACGCTCCGCACAAATACCCAAGGTGGAGCAGGTATCCACACAAATACCGGTGTAGATCTTCCCGCTATCTGAAAGGATCGCCGCGGCCACACCCCCAGCAAGGACATAGTCAGACACCTGCCGCTCATTTTGCACCGCCCTGGCGGCCTCGTACATCTCTTTCCAAATCGCTTCCATCATATCCTCCATGAAACGATAAAAGGGACTGTCGCAAGGATGAAAACGTTGCAACAGTCCCTGATCACAGCATTGCACAAAGTGCAACGTGTCGATATTTTCGCTTACGCGAAATCGATATATTCTACTTCGTAAAATTCGATATATCGGCTACGCCGATCCGATATGATATCGCTCCCCTCGCCCCACAGGGCATATCGAGTGTGCCAGCACATTTCGAACGCCATCAGGCGTATATCGAAGCTCCCCTGGGGAGCTATATCGATGGGTGTGTTGCATGATGCAACACACCCACAAGCCGTTAATCCACGATTTCGACCGTGACCTTCTCGCCGGTGCGCTGGGCAACGGTTTTCACGATGGTCCGGATCTCCTTCGCGATCCGACCCTGACGGCCGATGACCTTGCCCATGTCGCCCTCAGCGACACGAAGCTCCAGGACCTTGCCGTCCTCGTCATCGATCTCGGTGACGGTGACAGCGTCGGGGTTATCGACCAGGTTCTTTGCCATATATAGCAAAAGTTCTTTCATTGCGATAACTCCTTTGGGCCTCTTACAGGACGCCAGCCTTCTTCAGCAGACCACGAACGGTATCAGTGGGCTGAGCGCCGTTCTTGATCCAGGTCTGAGCCTTCTCCACATCCACAGTGATAGCGGCAGGGGTCTTCAGGGGATCGTAGGTACCGATCTCTTCGATGCAGCGGCCGTCACGGGGAGAACGGGAGTCAGCGACAACGATACGGTAGTAAGGAGCCTTCTTAGCACCCATTCTTCTCAGTCTGATCTTGACCATGGGAATTCACCTCCATAAAAAATTCATTTCTATATCGCAAAGCCATGATTTGCTTTCAGCGAACAAAAGGAAACGTAGGGGCGAACATCGCTCGTCCGCCAAGGGTCACATCCCCGGGAAGCCTCCACCGAAGCCACCGAAGCCCTTCATCCGCTTCATCTTCTTCCCCGCGCCGGGGCCGGAGAACTGACGGATCAGGGTACGCATCTGCTCGAAGGACTTGAGGAGCTTGTTCACATCCTCCACCTTCACGCCGGAGCCCAGAGCGATTCGCTTCTTGCGGCTGGCGCCGATGATGCTGGGGTTCTCCCTTTCCTTGGGAGTCATGGACAGGATGATCGCCTCGGTGCGGACCATGGCCTTCTCATCCACCTTCACGTTCTTCAGATTGGCACCGCCGGGCATCTGGGACAGGATCTGCTCCATGGAGCCCATGGACTTCAGCTGCACCAGCTGATCATAGTAATCCTGGAGGGTGAAGCGATTGGACTTCAGCTTCTCCTCCATCTCGGCGGCCTTCTTGGCATCGAAAGCCTTCTCGGCCTTCTCAATCAGGCTCAGCACATCGCCCATGCCTAAGATCCGGCTGGCCATCCGGTCAGGATGGAAGGGCTCGATGTCCTCCAGCTTTTCGCCCATACCGGCGAACTTGATGGGCTTTCCGGTGATGGCCCTCACGTTGAGGGCCGCACCGCCTCTGGCATCGCCGTCCAGCTTGGAAAGCATCACAGAGTCGATAT
>JAFTKE010000161.1 GCA_017456045.1 Oscillospiraceae bacterium | reverse complement strand
CCTTTCCGTCGCAAATCGTATACGATTTGCGGGAAATGATGCGTTTTTAGTGTGCTTGCCGTGGCAAGCACACCGGAAAGGGCATGCCCTTTCCCTACATGGAGATGCACTCGTCTGCCCGAGAAACAGGGAAATGCCGAAATATTCGGACTCCCCCCGCCCCACTGCGCTGCGCTTGTGGGGCACCCCCCTCATAAATGAGGGGGGCAAGGCGTGTACGAACTCCACGAGAAACAGGGATAAGTCTTACGCCTCCGTGATACACGAAAAGGAGGAGCCGAAGCCCCTCCTTCGGTATGAAGATCACTCGCCCCGCTTAGCCTTCAAGGTCGCCACATTGGCATCCACCTGCTTCTTATGCAGCGGATACCAGAACCACAGCACCAGCGCCAGCAGCAAGAACCCGATCGCAGGGACCAGCGTGGTGATATCGAACATTCCTTCTTTCACCGCATCCGTCTGAGGGATCTTCAGCTTAGCCGCCTCACCATTATAGCCGATGGCACTCAACAGCCAGCCGGACAGACCGGCAGCCACAGCCTGGCCCAACTTCCGGGCAAAGGAGTACAGCGCATACACCGAGCCATCCTCGCGGACACCGTTCTTGATCTCAGAATAGTCGATCACATCGGTGATCAGCGCCCAGCAGACCATGGAGAACATCCCCAAGCCCAACCAGTTCAGAGATTGGAGTGCGATGAACACCCACATCTGCTGCGGGCGAAGGAACCATGTCAGAAGACAAACTGCCGTAGCGAAAAGGCAGGACACCACAGAGACCTCTGCTTTTCCATACTTCGCGGCCAAAGGCTTCGCCATCACCGCCGCGATGATCATGCTGACTGTCATGGCGACCGTCGACAGCACCTGTCCCATATTGCTCCCGTAGTAATCCGGATAGATATAGGAGCCCATGTTCTGCATGGTCAGCTGCGCCAGCAGCATCAGGATAGACGCGACGATGATCGAGATCAGCGCCCGGTTGCGAGCAGCATTTTTCAGCATCTTCAGGATCGATGTTTTTTCCTGCTTCTTCGGTACCTTGTATTCCACCCGCTCCGTGATCATCCTGTAAGCCATCAGATAACACACCACCGCCAGTACAGAGCAGGCGAGGGCGATCCACGCGACCTTCGTACCATTGAGGATACTAAGCTTCTCCCCGCCCGGACCGACGACGCTGTCGTAAGCAAGCATGGGGACACCCATACCGATCACGATACCAGCCAAAGTACCGCCCAGGGTACGGAAAGTGGACAAGCTGGCACAATCGTTGGGATCAGAAGAGATCGCGGAGGCCATGGAACCGTACGGGATGTTGACGCCGGTATAGCAGAAGGATCCCCAAAGGATATACGAGATCCCCAGATACACGATCTTCACGCCGTCAGACCATCCGCTTGCCGACGAGCTGATGAAGCCCGGCGCATACATCACGAAGGAACTGAACGCCACCGGTATACACATCCGCAGCAGCCACGGCTTGAACTTACCCGCCGCAGTAGGCTTTGCCGCATCACAGATCCGCCCCATGGTCACATCCGTGATCGCATCGATGAACCGGGAGAGCATCATGATGAAGCCCACAACAGCCGCGTCAACGACCATCACATCCGTATAGAATTTAGTCAAGATCATGGTGGACAATATGAAGGTGAAGTCGTTGCCGAAGTCACCGAACATATAGCCCAGCTTATCCGCGATGCCGAAAGGCTTCAGCGTCTTCTGTTTGGCCATAGTTATCGCTCCTTTATTGATCATTCGCCGAGGTCCACACTGGTATTGTATAACAAAAACCACCGCCTTTCAAGCGGAAAATATAGTCAAATTTACCAGCATGATTTTGGTAACATTGGCAACGCTCCCCTTACAGACATGAAGTCTATAAATCATCGTTTCGCGTAATAAAACACATACTCCACTGTAGGGGAGGGTCTTGACCCTCCCTGAACGTTGCAACTATTGAGCTGTAATAATGATGTGAAATGTTACTTTTTACAAAAAACATGGCCACTCATGGATCGTTACGTTGAAGGGAGGGTCAAGACCCTCCCCTATAGGACCTGTACTTTTCGTGCGCTGAACGATGATCTACAGCAACACCAGCGCCCCCAACAAAAAACGGACGTGCCGAAGCACGTCCGTCGGAAGCTATGATCAGGCGAAAGCGTCCAGCGCCAGCTTGAACGCGCCGTAGGCACCGGCATCGTTGCCCAGAGAAGCCAGCTCGAAGCGGACGTTAGCAGCCGCGTGGAACACATACTTCTGGAAATAGGGCTTGGTGCCCTCGATCAGCACCTTACCGGCCTTGCTGACGCCGCCGCCCAGCACCACCGCCTCGGGGTTGACGACACAGCACAGATCCGCCAGGAACTCGCCCAGCAGCGCATAATACTTGTCCAGGATCTCCAGCGCCACCGCGTCACCGGCCTTGCCTGCGTCGAAGATGTCCTTGCAGGTGATCGACTCCAGGATCCGCAGGGAGGAGAAAGCATCGGTGGAAGCCAGATGCTTGTAGGCCATCCGGACGATGCCGGTGGCGGAGCAATACTGCTCCACACAGCCCTGCTTGCCGCAGCCGCAGCGCTCGGTCTCTTCTCTGTTCAGCACCAGATGGCCGATCTCCGCGCTGGAGCCGTGAGCGCCGTGGAGGAGCTTGCCCTCGATCACGATGCCGCCGCCAACGCCGGTGCCCAGGGTGACGAAGACCATGTTGTCGCAACCCTGGCCGCCGCCCTTCCAGTATTCGCCCAGGGCCGCCACGTTGGCATCGTTGCCAGCCTTCACCGGGAAGCCAGTCAGCTCAGAAAGCTCTTCCGCGATGTTGAACACGCCCCAGCCCAGGTTGACGCACTTGTTCACCACGCCCTTGCCATCCACAGGGCCGGGCACGCCGATGCCGATGCCCACGATGGAGCTGGCGCCGATGTCCTTCTCGTCCATGTAGCCCTTGATGGAAGCGGCGATATCCGGCAGGATCTGCACACCGCCACCGGCGGTGACGGTGGGGATCTCCCACTTGTCCAGGATGGTGCCCTTCTCGTCGAAATAAGCGATCTTGACGGTAGTGCCGCCCAGATCCACGCCAAAGCCGTATCTCATATATGTATTCCTCCTGTATCAGGTATTCCTTCCCCCTTATTATACATACCCTGAACAAAAAAAGCCATAGGAAACCCCGATTTTTTTCAAAACTTTTATAACTTTCCTCAGAGGGCTTGCGTTCAGGCTGTTTTTGCGGTAACATATGCTAGAAGAAAGACGCTCCTTTTGTAGGGGCGGGTCACTGACCCGCCCGCCACGGGTCGGAAACGATCGGTGTCCCTGCCCACCGCGGAACGGACCGATCGCCTCCTGCGATGGGCTCCGGCTTGGCCGGATCCACGGGAGGGTCGATGACCCTCCCCTACAGTTGCGTGTGCGTCGTGATCCCAACGTTAGAATACTGCATTTATAGAAAGGACGAAAACCACATGATCAAAGTCGACATTTCCAACGTCTGGGGCGAGGTCTCTCTGCCCGACCTGCTGGCCATGGAGAAGGAAGTCTTCGATGCCCACATGACTCTGTCCGAGCGCACCGGCGCCGGCAACGATTTCCTGGGCTGGCTGGACCTGCCCGTCCGTGAGCCCACCGAGGAGATCGCTCGCATCCAGAAGGCTGCCGAGAAGATCCGCCGTGAGTCCGAGGTCTGCGTGGTCGTGGGCATCGGCGGCTCTTACCTGGGCCCCCGTGCCGCCATCGAGCTGCTGCAGGGCCCCAACCACAACATCGGCAAGGGCAAGGGCGATCCCCAGATCTACTTCGCCGGCAACGGCCTCAGCACCCGTCACTGGAACGAGCTGATGCGCCTGCTGGAGGGCAAGGACTTCTCCGTGATCGTGATCTCCAAGTCCGGCACCACCACCGAGCCCGCCATCGCTTTCCGTGGTCTGAAGTGGATGCTGGAGCGCAAGTACGGCACCAGCGGTGCCAACAGCCGGATCTACGCCATCACCGACCCCGCCAAGGGCGCGCTGCGCCAGATGGCCAATGAGCAGGGCTGGGAGACCTTCGTGATCCCCCCCAGTGCCGGTGGCCGTTTCTCCGTGCTGACCCCCGTGGGCCTGCTGCCCATCGCCGTGGCAGGTATCGACATCATGTCCATGATGAACGGTGCGGCCGACGCCAAGGAAGCCTATGACCTGCGCTCCTTCGAGAACCCCGTGTGGCTGTACGCCGCCTGCCGGAACCTGCTGTACCGCAGCGGTAAGAAGATCGAGCTGTTCGAGTCCTTCGAGCCCGGCTTCAAGATGCTGGGCGGCTGGTGGCAGCAGCTGTTCGGCGAGTCCGAGGGCAAGGATGGCAAGGCCATCTTCCCCGCCACCGCAGAGCTGACCGCCGACCTGCACTCCCTGGGCCAGCTGATCCAGGAGGGCGAGCGGAACATGTTCGAGACCATGGTCCGCTTCGACGCGCCCGAGCAGACCTACACCATCGGCTCCGATGTGAAGGACCTGGACGGCCTGAACTACCTGACCGGCAAGACCCTGGATTTCGTGGACGAGAAGGCATATCTCGGCACCATGGCCGCCCACGTGGACGGCGGCGTGCCCGTGATCACCATGGACGTGGGCGAGCTGAACGAGCGGAAGCTGGGCGAGCTGTTCTACTTCCTGGAGCTGTGCTGCGGCGTCTCCGCCTACATCCTGGGCGTCAACCCCTTCAACCAGCCCGGTGTCGAGATGTACAAGAAGAACATGTTCCAGCTGCTGGGCAAGCCCGGCTACGAGGCGAAGTAAATTTCTACACTTATTTCACAAATAGGGGTTGCAAAATCCGCACCTAGCTGGTAAAATTACCGTGAGCCAACTAAGGCAAAGCAAAGGAGGACAATTCCTATGATCCATGTTATTATGGGGCTGAAGGGCTCCGGTAAGACCAAGAAGATGATCGACTCCATCCACCAGGCAGTCTCCACTGCCAGCGGCGACGTGGTCTGCATCGAGTACGGCAAGAAACTGACCTATGATGTGAACTATCGTGTCCGCCTTGTGGACTCCAAGGAGTACGGCATCTCCAACCTGGATATGCTCAAGGGCTTCCTGAGTGGTCTGCACGCCGGCAACTTCGACATCACCCATGTGTACATCGATAATCTGTACAAGACCATCGGCTCCGACCGTGCCGCCGGCGAGGCTTTCGTCATCTGGTGCGCCGAGTTCGCCAAGGTCAACAATATGGAGATCACTGTCACCATCTCCGACGATCCCAATGATGCCTCCGAGGAAATGAAGCAGTATCTGTGATCAAAAAACGGGCGCGTTGCAAAATGCGCCACGAAAAAACACATCGGCTGGCCCCGAAAGGGGTTGGCCGATGTGTCTTTTTGCTGTAAAATTGAATTGATGAGAAACAACAAACAGCAAGACCAGTATAAGGTATCCGAGGGGAATAAT
>JAFTKE010000160.1 GCA_017456045.1 Oscillospiraceae bacterium | reverse complement strand
GTTGGCATACCGAACAGCAGAGTAATAGTTGACCGTGGTGTAGACATAGGAACCGTCGGACAGCTTGGCGTAGATCTTGAACCACATCTGGTCGCCGATGTACTTGGCAGAGATGCCCTCCGTGGCCACCATATACAGCGTGCCGTCGGTGGAATAGTCGGAGTACACCTTCACCGCGTCATCGATCGTGCCGTCCGTCAGCTGGCTATCGAAGGTGATCATGCCCATCTCCACCACGTCATCCAAATTGGATGCGTTGAAATAGATGTTGTACATGATCTCACTTTCGAAGCTGACCGTACCGTAATTCAGGCTCAGGCTGGGCTGGACCACCGCGTCAGGATCCTCTGCGCCGCAGCCGGTACAGACACCATCCTCATAAGTATGATCGGTGGTGGCCACATCCTGGATCTGATACGACCCACAGTTAGCACAAGTACGCTTCAGCTGTCCCATGGTGGTACAGGTAGGTGCCTTGACCTCGACCCAATCAGCGAAGCTATGTCCAGTAGCCGCCTCGCCGGGAACGGCATAGGTATCTCCACAAGCGCTACAGATATAAGAGGTGTATCCCTCATCCGTGCAGGTAGGTGCCGTCACCACAGCCTCGTAGCTGTGGCCCAGAGCCTCCCCTTCCGTCAGACCACACACAGCACAGGTCTTGGGAGCAGTGCAGGTCGCATCCTGCCAGTCATGGCCGGTGGCAGCGATCTCATCCTCAGTGTAGATATCGCCGCAGTTGTCGCAGGTATAGGTGGTCACGCCATCGGTGGTGCAGCCGACCTCCGTCACCACACAGGCGTAGTCGTGCCCCGTAGCCGGGATCGTCTGGGTATAGCTGTCTGCGCAGTTGACACAGGTATAAGTGGTCACACCATCAGTGGTACAGGTGGGCTCCGTGGTCACGCTGCTCAGATAGCTATGCTCGACGCACTCCTCGATATCTACGGACAGGACGTTGATGGTGTACTTCTGACCATTGTTGTCCCGGAAGTTGGCCATCTCTACGTAGGAGCCGGAGGTGGCATCACTGCCGGAGATGCCAATGGAGATCCAATCATTGCAGGCAGTACGGAAGCAGTAGTAGCCACTCCTCTCATACAGGAACCAACGCTGGTGGGTGCCGTCCACATCCTCAGCGATGACCACCATACCGGCGGAGGTGCCATTCTCAGTGGCGGTCAATACGGTGCCGTACTTGACATTGGTGATCTCATAGCTGCCATCGCTCTGGCGGACGAACTTCCATTTCTGAGCATCGCTGTCCGAGGGGGTGTAGAGGATCACATCGGTACTGCTGTAGATGGACCAGTTCAGCCCGGTCTTCAGATTCGTCAGGGTGGCAGTGAAGCCGGCACCCAGGTTGGAGTGTTCCTCCGGGAAGATCGCATAGGGCGCGCCCCGCAGCCCGTCGGCGTAGCCGCTGTACAGATAGTGCAGATAGCAGGTATCCACGGTATAGTCGGCGAGAGAATCGGCATAGGTGAAGTAGTAGTACTCCTTCAGGAAGCCCTCGGTGCCCCGGCGCCCCTCGGGGATGCCTGTGGACAGGAAGTGCCGCATGGCATCGATCGCCACCATGCCTGCCGCATCCTCATAGGTCGCGGTGTAGTAGGTGGTGTCCAGGATCGGCGAGACCACCCGGGATTCGTTCTGCCCGTATTCGATGAAATGATGGACCGCGCCGTAGTAGTCATCCTTGTAGATGTCTGTCAGCCCGGAGTTCTCGTTGATATAGGCCGTGACATCGAACACAGCACTGGCAGAGTAGCCCTTGGACAGGCCCACCTTCAGGAAATGGGTGAGCAGCCGGTTATCATCGCTGTCGATGTTGGCGTAGACGTTGGGATATTTGGTGCGGTAGACATCCGGATCGAAGATCACGTCCCGGACCGCGGTGAACTGCTTGGAGAAGAGCCGGTGGGGCTCATACTGTCCATAGGTGATGAAATGCTCGAAAGCCGCCTCATAGTCGGAGCCGTAGGCTGCCTTCAGATCCTCGTTCTGGTTGGTGTAATACTTGATGCTGAACAGCGCACTGCCCTGACGGCCCTCGGTGAGGCCGTAGTCCAGGTAGTGGGTATACAGCTGATCATCAGTCATGCTGGCCAGATCTTCGTTGTTGTTCCGGTAATAGTCGGCATTGAAGACCCAGTGCTTCATGTTGGCGGTGATCTTGACACCGAAGCTGGTGGTAGCGGAAGTGGAGCTGTTGGGAGCGGCCGCCACCGTGCCGGTATAGCGGTAGATGCTGTAGCTGCCGCTGTATTTGCTGGCCAGAGACGACGGCGTATAGTAGGACCGCTTCAGCTGAGGCGGGGTCTGCTCCGTGATCTCGATCTGGGTCAGGGTGCCGCTGGAGTCATAGGTCAGACCGGTGACCAGCACCACGTGACCGGCAGAAGTGGAGTTCAGGCAGTCGCCCAGCTGCAGCTTGCTTTTGATGTTGCTGGTGTTGGCCGCACCGATGTATGTAGACATGTTGGGGATGGTAGCCGTAGTCTGCCGGGCCACGCCCCAGGACCAGGACACATACGCCGAGCAGTCCGTAGCGTAATAGGTAGAGGTCTTGCCGGCATAGTTGGACTGACTGGTGTAGAATACGCTGTTGGCATCCGCGGCAGCAGCCAAATAGTCATCCACCGAGACGCCGAAGCCCACGTATGCACCGGCATACACCGGCTGACCATATGGGATATGATAGGTCGTACCCTTGTAGAAGGTATAGTTCCCCTTCCAGCCTGCCACTGTCTTCTGACAGACCCAAGTGGCGTTATACAGGTAGTTGGCCCGGGCGACGATGTTCTGCTGAGACGTGGTGGCAGCATGGACGACCGGCACCGGCGCCGCAGGCAGGAACGCCAACAGCATCGCCAAACAAAGCAGGATACTAAGCAACCGTTTCTTCATACCATTACACATGATCTGGCCCCAGATCATGCCCTCCTTTCGCACTACAAAATATGTCATCTTCATTTTAATCCGAAACCCTCACGAATGCAAGCCTTCCGAGACGATTCAGACGATCACCCAATTTCCGACCTCCTTTTTTGTGCAAAAGCTCAGATACCAGCTCGCATCCCCCAAAAAGCGAGCCCCCATTCAACAAAAGATCACCCGTCACGAAAAACGTGACGGGCGACCTTATTTTATTCAGCCATCTGCTCGACGTGATCCTCGGTCAGTCGGCTCTCAGGGGTGACGCCGGGCTTGTAGTCCCGATAGGCCATCATGCCGGAACCGGCGGGGATCAGCTTACCGATCAGCACGTTCTCCTTCAGACCCACCAAGTGGTCCACCTTGCCCTTGATGGCGGCATCGGTCAGGACCTTGGTAGTCTCCTGGAAGGAAGCGGCGGACAGGAAGGAATCGGTGGCCAGAGCGGCCTTGGTGATGCCCAGCAGCACCGCGGAAGCGGTGGCCAGACGCAGCTCATCTTCACCGGCATCGATCCGGGCCTGGACAGCGGCGTTGGCATCCTCGAACTCGAACACATCCACCACAGTACCGGTGAGCAGGCAAGAATCGCCAGGCTCCTCCACCCGGACCTTACGCATCATCTGACGGATGATGACCTCGATGTGCTTATCGTTGATCTCAACGCCCTGCTGACGGTACACCGCCTGGACAGACTGGACCAGATAATCCTGGACAGCCTCCACGCCGGAGATACGCAGCACGTCCTGGGGATACAAGGCACCATCGGTGATGGGCTCGCCCTTCAGGACCTTCTTGCCGTGCTGGACCTTCAGGCCCACGGAGTAAGGCACCTGATAGATCTTCACC
>JAFTKE010000159.1 GCA_017456045.1 Oscillospiraceae bacterium | reverse complement strand
CCAACTCCATGGTAAAGAAATTGATGCTCTTGGGATACACGGTGACATTAGAACAGGCGTTCGCATAAAAATGGAACCGTTTTCTTTAGGGGGAGCGTTTTTGCGCTTTTGGCACGCATAGCTTTGATTTCACAGTAAACCTCCGGCGCGACAGCGCCCTTGGCTTCCCCCGGGGGGAAGCTGTCAGAAATGCCCGGTACGGGCATTTCTGACTGAAGGGGAATGCGGGCGGAAATGTTACGAGTTCATAAGCATTCCAGGCTTTCTACAAACCTTCACGTTTCGCCGTTCCCCTTCCGACCCGGCTTCGCCGGCCCACCTAATAAATTGTGGTATGATCGCCACCGGCGATCATTAGGATCTTGATTCGCTGCGCGACGCACCGCCCCCGGGGGAAGGATGTGGCTTCGCCACTAAGGGCTTTTTTGTAGGGGCGACCATTGGTCGTCCGGGCAGAGATGTTTCGAATTCGCCGAAAGTAGAGCGAATATCCCCAGTTTTTACTGCCGGACGTGCGATGCACGCCCCTACGGTCGCACGATCGTGGGTTTTTCGACGGTCTGAGGGCCGCTGCCTTTCGGCAGCGGCCCTCGTTGGGTATCGGTTTACAGGCCCTCGAAGTAGGTCTTGGCGTAGTAGCCATAGACCGCAGTGGCCTGTGCGAAGGACTGCTGGTCGGAAGTATCCTTGGCAGCCACAGTCTGGCAATACTTGCCCAGGCTGTAGGCGATGATGCCAGTGGTATACTCCACGCCATCGACTTCGTAGACACCTGCCACGAAGACAGTCTCGTCCATTTCCTTGGCAGCGATGCCATCCACCACGCCGTAGTACTTGTTGGTACCGGCGATGCTCATCTCCATGGTGCCGGTGGCATTGTCCGCCGTCAGCTCGTCCACGCTGTTATAGGTCTCCAGATCCCAGTAGTAGAAGGTCATACCGTTATCGGGAGCATTGGCAGCGGTGAAGTAGAAGTTGATGGAGAACGCACCGTCGAAGGAGACGGAGGGATAGCGGCTGGTGAAAGCGGAGTCGGTGTAAACGAAGTTCACAGCCTTGCTCTCGTCCACGCTCACCAGGTCAGCCACCATGGTCTCATCGTAAGCACCGTTCAGAGCCTGCTGCTCGGCAGTCAGCGAAGCGTTCATCAGACTGTCGGTCTTGTAGCCGAAGAACTGCTGAGCCTCGGCGCCGTAGTTCAGCATGGCCACCACCAGCGCCTTCATCTCAGCGCTGCTGGAGGTACGGCCCAGGATGGTGTTGGCATACTTGACAGCGCTGTAGCTGTTCATGCCGGAGTACACATAGCTGCCGTCGGACAGCTTGGCATAGACCTTGAACCACACCTCGTCGCCCATGTTCTTGGCGGCGATGCCGTTGGTGCCGACCATGTACATCTCACCGTCGGTGATGTAGCCGGGGATCACGTCCACGGCATCCGCGATGGTGCCGTCGGTCAGCTGAGAGCCGAAGGTCACGAGACCCATCTCTACCACGTCGTCCAGATCGGAGGCATTGAAGTAGATGTTGTAGAGGATCTCATCCTCGAAGCTCAGGCTGGCGTACTTGGGATCCAGGGTGGGCTTGACCACGGTATCGACCTCGGGGGTCTCGGGGACATCGGGAGTCTCCTCGGTGTCGGGCAGCTCCACGATCTCGCCGGTGTACAGGTCAGAACGCATCTGAGCGCTGACGGAAGCGAAGTCCAGAGCCACGCCCTTGGCCTCGCCAGTGACCTCACCGTCGCCCTCCAGCTCCTTAGCCACCAGGACGCCGTTTTCGTTGTACTCGTAAGTGGTCTTGGAAGCGCCCAGATCCACGATGGACAGGCTCTTGTACTTCAGGCTGGTGAAGGAGACCATGCCGCTGCGGACATACAGGGCCACCTGGTACACACGGACCTCTTTCCCATCGATCGTCTTCAGGAAGGAAGGACAGGACTTGTAGTCGATCTCGTAGTACTGCTCGGTGCTGCTGGTGATGGCAGCCACGGGGCTCCAGCCCTGGGCAGAAGTGCCATCGGGATAGCTGATCATGGCGCTCTGGTACAGGGCGGCGGAGATGCCGCTGCTCTGGCCGTACAGGAACAGGCCCTGATCCAAGCCACGGACACCGATCTGCAGGGTGTGATCCTTGACAGTGGTATCCTCAGTGACATATAGCACCACAGCCTGGTCACGCATATTGCCGTTGACGTAGGTCTCATTGTTGGGACCCACCAGCAGGTAATCGTCGATGCTATCCAGCTGGTTGCCAACATACTCCGTGGTAGTCGCGCTCTTGTCCTCGGTATCCCAATCATAGAGGACATTGTTCCGGTTCTCAGACCAGCTGATGTTGCCGGAGTAGGTGGTGGTGGAGTCCTCATTGTAGACTGCCACAGCCGCCTGGCCATCCAGGATCAGGTTACGCAGCTCCTTGAACGCAGCGCTGTTCTCATTGACGGCATACTGATCGTGGGTACCATTGACGCCATTGGAGGCGATGGGCTGGAAGACACGGACGCCGTCGATGTACAAGATCACGGGCAGGATGTGGGATTTCAGATAATCATCCAGCACAGGCTCAGACTCCTGGCCGATCTGGATCACAGTGGGAAGGTTCGCCACACGGGCGGCTTCCTTTGCAGCCTCATCGTAGGCGGTCCACAGGGAGTCATACTTGCTCCAATCCACACTGGGATGCGCGGACTTGATATCGTCGATGCTGCGGCCGTCGCCCTTGCGCTGACGGACCACAGTCCAGTCAGGACCGGCGTTGGCGTTCTCGAAGTCGCTCAGTGCGAACTCCGCGCTGACAGCCTTTGCATCCAGCTCCTGGACCCTGGCATCCAGGCTGCCATAGGTAGCCTCGATCTCAGCCAGCTCCTTCTCGGCTGCTTCACCATCTTCGATCTTGCCCATCAGGTCGCCGGCGTAGCCCCAATCGATGGAATCATCGTACTGGGTCATGCCGCAGATGGACACACGGTAGGTGCCGTAGCCATATTCCTTGCTGAGGTCGACCCTGATGACGGGCACCTGATAGATCTCGTCGCCATCCTTGTCCACGAAGTCGCCCCAACCGGAGGAGGTATAGGCATTCTTGGTCTCGTGGACGTTGACGGGAGTCAGGCCATTGGAATTGCTGGCCGTGCCGGCATGGAAGATCACATACTTAGATCTGCCGGGGATCTCAGCGGACCAGAAGTCGTCGCTGGCCAGCTCCATCTTCACGCCGGGCCAAGCCACCAGGTCGCCCTGCTCGTCGGCGTAGGGGAAGACATAGACGTTCTCCCAACCCTTATCGTTCTCGAAGAAGATCTCACGAGGCACGATCCGGGTGGGATCGGTGGCCGTCCACTGGTTGCCCTCGTAGGTGGGCTTGCTGTCATCCAGGGTCAGCGTGTCGGTCTGGTGAGAATCGCCATCGCTGAAGATGATGTACTGGGCCTCCACGGGCACCGTGACCGCATAGTACTCGGTCTCGCCCACCGCAGTCATGGGTGTACCGGGCCAAGCATCGAAGCAGTTGACAGTGGTGCCATTGACATCGCCCCAAGCCCAGGCATAGAAATTCTTCCAGCCATAGGTGTTGCGCAGGTAGACCACCTTGGTCTCACCGCTGGGATAGATCCAGTTGCCTGTGAGCTTCCCATCACTGTCGGTGCCGCCATTGAGACGGTAGCGGTAGCCGTCGCCCAGGATCGAAATATCCACAGTCTGGATACCCTGGTTGTTATTATTGAAGACGATGTTCTTGTTGTCCTCGTTCAGGGTGATACTGTAAACATCGCCGCTGACGTGGGTCATAGCATTACCGGGCCAAGCATTGCCGCCGCTACCACCCCAATAGTAGGCATAGGGAGCCTCCCAATTGCCCGTATTGTTGAAGTACAGGGTGATCTGCTTGATCTCGTCGCCGGACTCGTCATCGCCGTAGGAGAGCCAGCCGAGGGTGTAGTTGTACAGCGGAGGATCCACATCATCGGGGATCACCAGGTCCGAAGTCTCGGCACCGCCTACCACGTAGTCGTTGAACTTCATGGTCACGACAGCAGCGGGGATCTCCACGACGTACAGGTCTTCTTCGCCCTCCACCTTATCCATGGCGATACCGGGCCATGCAGGACAACCGGAAACGCCCCAGTAGTAGGCGCCGGCGCTGCCCCAACCGGCGGTGTCACGGAAATACACCAGTTTGGTCTCAGGCTGATCGGGATCGGTCTCGCCGGAGTCCTCACCATAGACAGACCAGGCACCGTCCTTGTACACATAGCCGTCGCCGGGGACCACCATGTCGGTGGTCTGCTGGGCCTCGCTGCCGGAGGTGATGCTGTTGTTGAACAGCACCATGTTGGCATCGGAGGGGACCACGAAGGTGTACAGGGTATCGGAGCCTTCCACCTTGGTCATGGGGACGCCGGGGAAGGGGTTGGGACCGGTGAAGCCGGAAGCCCAATAGTAGATGTACACGTTCTCCCACTTGGAGTTGGTGTTGTCGTAGTAGACGGTACGCGGACCATAGCGCTGGACCTCCGTGCTGTAGCTCAGGGTCATGGCGCCGTTGCCATTGTCCACCAGGTTGAAGATCAGCTCAACACCGGCAGGGACGTACATCTTGTTGGCAGAGATCTTGTCACCGTAGGTCTTGGTGTTGTACAGCACCTGGGAGGTGGCATTGGGATCGTAGCCGTTGGTCCAATACTCGTTGCCATTGCTGTCCTTTACCGCCACATAGCTGCCCTTATCGAAGGTGACGGTCTGCTTGCCATCCACGAAGACGAATCTATTCTCGGAGTAATCCGCGCCGTTGATGTTACCGATCAGGTAGTAGGTGGGCTGAGCCACGTTACAGCCGGTGCAGACGCCGTCGGTGAAAGTATGGCCAACGTCCATGTTACAGGAGGAGCAGTGGCCGGTGCTGTCGTGATGGCTGTGGGTACAGGCGGAAGCGGAGCTGGTGAACTCGGTGATCACCGGCAGACGCTGGACCAGTTCCTCGCCAGCGGCGGTCTGCTTGAAGACCTCCACCACGAAGGAAGCGGCATCGGTGGCATTGGTACGGCTGATGATCTCGAAGCCGGTACCGGTGAAGGTGAAGGAAGCCTGCTGGTTGGGATCGGTGATCACCAGCTGAGTCAGGGACTCGCCGCTCATCTCCACGTTGCTGCCATGCTGATAGGTGGCATCCTGGCCGTAGGGGACATCCTGCTCCACGCCCTGGGTCAGGGTGCCGGAGCCATCGCCATGATGATCGAACACACCTTCAACAGCCTTATTGTTGTAATCGATGTCCAGGAAGTCGTCCTCGTAGTACACCACGGTAGCGGGCAGGACGGTGATCTTCTTGTACATCTGGACCTCGGTCTTGATATCCACATTGGAGGTACCGGTGGTATCCTCGGTGGTGCTGACACCGGTGGGTGCGTGGTAGACCTTGTCGCCGGTCTCGCCGGGGCCAACGGCATCCTTCTCATGGACGCTGATCGCCAGCCACAGCTCGTAGGGCTCATCCATGAACTTCTCAGGAGTGAACCACAGCTGGGTACTCATGGAGTAGTTACCGTACATGTAGACGATATCATTACCGGCCTGGGCCACGGTGGTGTTGGTATGGTAGCTGCCATCGCCCAGATCGTAGTAGTAATCAATGATCGTCTTCTCTCCATCCTGCGTGACCACCTTGGTCGGGGCTTCGGAGGTGAAGTTGATACGGTTGAGGTTGCCCTTGCTATAGGCATCGTCGGACCAGGCGCCCAGATACTCAGGCTCGGTGGTGGTGATGCCCATGAGCTTGGTCTCGGTGAAGGTCTTGTTGCCCAAAAGCTCAGTCGCCAGGAACTCATCGCCCTTGAACAGCAGACCGCCGGAGTTCAGCTCCTCGGTGCTAAGACCGTAGTCCAGCACGTAGGTCTTGTCCTCGGTCTTTGCCACGTAGAAGGTGACGGGGACAGTGATCTGCAGGGTGGAGTCGGTCTTGTTGACCATCTTCACATAGAACATATGCTTGCCGGGGTTGTCATAGAAGACCCGCAGGACCTTCTCTGTATCCATCCAGGTGACCTTATCGTAGTCCACCAGAGGCACGGAGATATCGGCGGTCTGGGTCATGTTGTTGACATCGCCGTTGTTGAAGATGACGTAGTTGGCATCGGCGGGGATATCGTAGGTGTAGACGGTCTTGTTGTCGCCATCCACACGCTTCACGCTCATCTCCACGCCAGGCCAGGAGATCATATTGTTGTTGGTGTCGGACCAGTAGTAGACATAGACCGTATCGGTCTCTGCCGCGGACCAGTCGTGATAGTGCTTGTAGTAGATGGTACGCTTGCCAGCCTCGGCGGTCAGGGTGCTGCCGGGGAAGGTGTACCAAGTGCCGTTGTTATAGTAGTTGTCGGAGACGCTGACCTGGTTGCCGTTCTTGTCCACGATCTCCACGGTGAAATTCTCGATACCGGCAGAGGTGATCGCCTCTACGGTACTCTTCTTCTCGCCGATGGTGGAGCTCTCGATGGTGGAGGACTCCTGCACATCCTTCCAGAAGTCAGTAAGCTTCAGATGCACCGCATGGCCCGCCCACTGGTAGTACATGGGATCGCCGGGGCAGTAGACATTGTGGCTGGCAGTTTCCGTGATCGGCACGGTACTGCTGGTGGACTTATAGGCGATGGTGGTGACCGTGTTGTTGAAGGCCATGGCCTCCCGTTCCTTTTCGGACAGGGTATAGTGGATGCCGGATACCTTCAAGGTGCCGTAGCGCCACAGACCTGCGCCGGTGAACAGGGCCGACTGGCCCTTGGCCACGCCTTCGCCCTCCTGGGTCTGGCCCTTGGGATCCTCCAGATCCGTCAGGAACTCCTTCAGCTCGATGTTGTCGCCCACGCGGATGGTGATCGGGGTGATCGCCTTACCGGCGGCGTAGTCCGCCTCGCTGGCGTAGCCGGTGACGGTGAACACCAGATCCGCGGGATCCAGCTTCTTGCCGTTGCTGTCGGTGACCCGGATACCGGCGATGGTCAGGCGATAAGTCATATCATCCTGCAGGGTATACAGGCCCTTGCTGTCAGCAGTGGGCGTGCTGGTGCCGCCGGAGGTGCCCAATACCAGGTTCGCCATCTGATCCTCCATCAGGGTGTCTCCACCGTACTGATAGATCGAAAGCGTGTGCTTGTTGGGATTCGTGGCATCCAGATCCGCATCATAGGCGATGTAGTCGATCTGGATCGATCTGACCGCGCTTCCGGCCGGTGTGATGATCGTACCATCGCTGGATATCCGGTAGGTCTTCCCATCCAGCTCCAGGATACCATCCACACCGGTGATCGACAATGTGGTGGACTTGGTCAGGGTGAACTGAGCGTCGGTGTGCTGACCGGAGACCTGCAGACCGCCCTCGGGGGTCAGGCTGACACCGATGTCGTCATCGATGAAGGACAGACGGTACAGCTTGGTGTTACCACCGTTGGTGATGGAGAAATTGTAGTTGATGGGCTGGGAATCATCGATCAGATCGCCAGGCTGGATATCGATGGGATCGCCATAGATATCGGTGCCCTGCTGAGCGCCCTTGCCGGGAGTCATGTCGGGGTTGGTCATGACGATGTTGGTGGCGATACGCATGTTGGCGCCCCAGCCGTGACGCTCCATGTAGTAGAAGTCGATGGGGTAGTCCTGGCCATCCACCAGATACAGCCGGTGCCAACGCAGCAGCTCACTGGCGGTATAGGTGTTGCCCTTGAAATCGCCCTGGGGCACGGTGTACTTGGTGTCCCCGGTGATGCCCTTCTTCTCCAGCAGGGCCAGGAAGTTCTCCTCGCTCATGCCGTGCTGATAGTCGGTCATGCCATCGAAAACTTTGGCAGCGGCATCGACGTAGTCGTTCATCTGGAAGCCGACCTTGGTGATGGAGTGGGCAGCGCCGATATCCAGCACCAGCTCGCCGTTGATGAACATGTAAACGTCATCGTCACCTTCGAAGTCGAAGAACAGGTCCTCGCCGTGGTGGTAGACGAACTCACCGTTGGCGGCCATGACGTAGTTGTAGTTACGGGTGGCGTAGGTATCGCCGTACTGCTCGATGTCGGTAGCACCGTCCTCACGCAGGTAGGGAGTACCGTTGTAGCGGAACTCGGAGGACGCATCCTCGCCATCGTCGTTGATGGGCAGGAAGGGGTTCTTGGTGGTCAGATAATTGGAGGTGTAGTAGACCTGATCCTTACCGTCGGCGGAGGTCTGGTAAACGCACTCGTTCTCCTCATCGTAGACGGTGGCAGAGCTGCCGTCAGAGTTGGTGAAGCCGGCGTCGAACACGTAAGCGTTCTTGTTCTCGCTCTCGACCTTGGCGTCGGTCATGACCAGATACTTGTAATCCTCCTCCACGTGGTTGTAGGAGCCGGCCACGAACAGGTTGTGCAGGATGTAGTAAGACGCGTCGAAAGCGGTCTGGATGTTCTCCCGGCACTTCAGGAAGGGTCCGATCAGGGGGTTCACGCCATCCTTCGCGATCCGGGCGTTGATCCGGGCCATGGTATCCTCATAGCTGCCCAAAGGCGCGCCCATGGTGCCGATGGGATCATTGGCCGCGGTGTAGGTAGAGGTGTAGTCGCCATCGAAGGTCCAGTGACCGCCGGGACGCTCTGCCAGGTTGTCAGGGAAGGTGATCTTCAGGCACTGACGCAGAGCGGTGGCCAGATCGCAGGAATCCAGGATCTCGTTGCCGTTCAGGTCCTCGGCCACGTCCAGATGACCGTCGTTGTCCAGGTCCTCGTGGAGATCCAGCTTGCCGTTGCCGTTGATGTCCTCGCCCTCATCCAGCTCGCCATTGCGGTTGAGATCCTCGCCGGCATCCAGATGGAGGTCGCCGTCCAGGTCCTCACCCATATCCAGGATGCCGTTGCCGTTCATGTCTTCCAGATCCAGCTTGCCGTTGCCGTTGAGATCCTCGTAGCCGTTGTCCAGATAGCCATCCTTATCGGTATCCTCGCCCTCATCCAGGACGCCGTTACCGTTGGTATCCTCTTCGCCGTTATCCAGATGGCCGTCGTAGTCAACGTCCTCGCCCACATCCAGTCTCTTGTTGCCGTTGAGGTCTTCGCCCTCATCCAGGACACCGTTCTTGTTCTTGTCCTCGCCCATATCCAGGCGACCATCACCGTCGATGTCCTCGCCCTTGTCCAGCTGGCCATTGCAGTTGCGGTCCTCGCCCCGGTCCAGCTTGCCGTTGCCGTTGGTATCCTCGTAGCCGTTGTCCAGATAGCCATCGTCATCGGTATCCTCGCCATCGTCCAGGACGCCGTTACCGTTGGTGTCCTCTTCGCCGTTGTCCAGGTGGCCGTCGTGGTCCACATCCTCGTTCCAGACATCCAGCTTGCCATTGCCGTTGACATCCTCGTCCACGTCCAGCTTGCCGTCGCCGTCCACGTCCTCGCCGTCATCCAGCAGGCCGTTGTGGTTCAGGTCCTCGTCCACGTCCAGATGGCCGTCGTAGTCCAGGTCCTCGCCCACGTCCAGCTTGCCGTCGCCGTCCCGGTCCTCACCGGGATCGATCATGCCGTCGTAGTCCATGTCTTCCCAGTAGTCCAGGAAGCCGTCGCCGTCCAGATCCTCGTCCAGGTCGATCACGCCGTCGCCGTCCAGATCCTCGTAGACATCCAGGTGGCCGTCACGGTCGATGTCCTCGGAAAGATCCAGCACGCCGTCGCCATCAGTGTCCTCGTTCACATCGTCCAGATGCTTGTCTCCATCCAGATCCTCGTTGTACAGGTCCAGACGGCCGTCGCCGTCCACGTCCTCAGAGAACATGGGGGAAGCGGTACCCATGACGTAGTTATAGTTGTAGCCCCAGTAATCCCGCTCGGGGATGGTCAGGGTGTCACGCAGCAGGGTGGCGATGTAGTGGACCGTATCGGACTTGTAGTTCATGATACGGTGGGAAACGCCATCGGTGCCGGTATAGGTGGCGATGCCGGACTGCAGCAGGCCCGCAGTCATGACGCCGCCTTCCTTCATGGTGTTGTACAGCGTATAGCCCAGAGGCAGCTGGCTCATGTCGAACCGCTTGGTTTTGTCGTCATCTACATAGCCATCATTGTCTGCGTCGACGTATGTGACGCCGTACAGGTTGCTCGTAGTATTGGTGTAGGTGTTCAGCAGGAAGATGCTGTCAGAGACCAGATAATCCTTCCCCTGCTTGTCCGCATTGAGGTGGACCTGGTTCTGCAAATAACCGTTCGCGGTGGAAGCAGACTCCTTATGCATCCAGGAGTAGCCGATCTGATAGCTGTAGTAGCCGTTGCTGTTCAGATTCTCGCCACCGGTGATACCATCTTCGGAAAGCCAGCCGCCGCCGGTGCTGGCGTACAGCATGGTGAAAGCCTGGTTAGAACCCATGTTCCACAGCTCCTGGGCATCGGGATTGGCGGTCTTGGTCAGGGTCGTACTGACCGTGTCGCCGGTAGAAGCCGTACCGTTCATGTACGCCACAGCCTGGTTCTTGAAAGCCGTAGGCTCCGTAGCGGTGAACGCCACATAGGCGATATCCATGCTCTGGCTGGTGTTGGTAAAGCCGGGGAACTTGATACCGATCCGGTTGTAGGTATCCACATTGCCCGAAAATGCCTCTATGTCATTGATGTAGCGCAGATCATAGGTCTTCGCCAGCCAGGTGCTGGAGGAGGCATCGATGGCCACATAGGTATTCTCCGTCTCACCGGCTTCCCAATACTGAGAGTCCGAACGGTAATCCTCCAGCCAGAAGCCCAGCTTGGGACTGGTGATGCTATGGGTCCGATATACGATCGTCACATAGCGGACCACAGGCACGCCCCAACCAGACTCCGTAGACACGAAGCTACCAGATCTCCAAATGTCCGCTGTATCCATATAGCTGTCGGCATACGCATCGGAATTGGAGACGTTGACATAGTTGTGACCGTTGGAGGTCCCGTTTTTGATCGTCAGGCGGTAGCCGGCATCATCCCAGGTTTGGAACGTAGAGCTGGCCCAGCCGCCGGAACCATAGGTAGTGAAGTCCCAAGTGTCGTCCGGCAGCGTAGGAGCCGCACTGGCGGAATGGGTCATAGTGATCTTGGAACCCATGTACTCGCCGGGATCGTTATCGAAGGCCACAGCACGCTCGCCGAAGTAGCGGGCGTATTCCTCAGTGGGGAAGTAGCCGATGTGGGAAACGTCCATGACCTCGCCGGAAGCAGACAGGGGGATGCTGATGCCGATACCGGCGATCTTCTTGCCGGAAAGCACCTCGGTGTCCCAGTTCTCGGCGATGCCGTAGCCATCCTGACCGGAGGCCATGGGACCATCGGTCTTCATGTCGATGATCTGGTAGGCCCACTTGTCGGTGGAGGGCTTGATACGCACTTCCGCCGCCACCAGAGTACCAGTAGGGTTGGTGCCGCTCTTCCAGCCGTGGCTGGTAGACACATCGGAGATGTCCACACCGGTGACGGTGCTGCCATCGGTATAGGCGGTGTCGGTGACGGACCAGAAGGGCCGCAGGGCGTGGCCGTTACCCAGGTAGTCGTTGGAGGCATTGCCATTGGCATCCTTGGCAGAGATCACGCCGTCGCCATTGGAATCGATGGGCGTGGCATAGGTCTCGTTGGTCTTATAGACGATGACGAGATACCGCACGTCTTCCTTGGCATAGTACACGCCGTCGTCCTGGGCGAAGTTGGAGATCCAGCTGTACGCCTTGGTGTTCCGGGTGCCCACATACTTCCAGCGCATGTACATGGGGCTGACATCCTTCACAGGCTGGATGATCTGACGCTCCACCTCGGTGGCACCTTCCGCGCTGGTGTCATAGCTGACAGCATAGGAGCCCTTGTTGCCCCACTTGACGAAGGCGTTCTTCTCGGTATAGGTGGAGTATCCGTTGAAGTTATAGTAGCCGTTGACGGTGGTGTAATCGTTGACGATGTTCTCGTCGCCCCAGATCGTGGGCATGGGATGTCCACCACCATAGGCACCACCGCTGGCTTCCGTGATATCCGTGTCCTGAGCGGAGGAATACTCGAAGAGCATACCGTCGTTCAGGTAGTCATAGATCTTGATAGGCCAGCTGATCTGCTTATCAGGGTTGAAGGTGTTCTCGACGATGTCGGTCACACCGGGCTCCGTGGGGTTCGCGGCACGGACAGTGAGACTGGGGATATAGCCCAGCACCATGCCCAGCACCAGCAGCATCGCCATCAAGCGTCTGCCAAAGCCAAACTTTTTCATGTTTGCATTCTCCTTTCGTGTTGCCATTGGGAACACCGCTCATCGCGGCAAAGGATATACTATTATATATTATCCGCTTTCCTGATAACTGTAGCGGACGATACGGGAGGAAGCGCCGTAGTGGCTGGACTGCTTGGTCAGCGTCTGCCCCGGCCCCATGGTGTCGAAGCTCAGCAAATAGGTGATCCCACCGAAATAATTGCCGTCTTCATGGACTGTCTTATAGTAGATACAAACGTTTTCCAGCGTCTTATCCGACGCATTGGTGACGGTGACCACGTTCCCCTCCGCCGAAACGGAAAGATCATCGGTGCGGATCACCGCGTCGGACCGGTAGAAGTAGTCCTCGCAGGGCTCCGCTCGGAAGGTCTCGTCCGGAGTCAGGGTCAGAGCGTCCTTCTCCAGGACCCATGCCGTCCCTCCCGGCGGGAGGCCGGTGACGTAGAAGGTGCCGATCTGATCGCCCACCTGGGCCTCGATCGTGGCATAGTCCAGGAACTCATCGGAGCTGTTGCGCACCAGGATCGCAGCCACGTCCTCCACCTGCCTTCCGGAGCCATCCTCCGGGAAGGAGCCGGTGTAGCGGCTGTACTCCATGCACACCAGACCACCCAAGTCGCCCACCTGGGCCGTCGGCTCCGGCTCGCCTCCGCTGCATCCGGACAGGAACAGCAAGCCTGCCATGGTCAGAGCCAACCACCGTATTCGATCTTTCCGCCCCATGGCCTCACCTCCGTCAAAACAGCGGATCTTACACCATACCCATGGTATATTACTGGTTATACAGATAAATTATAGCACTCCTATCCCCCTCCGTCAATCACAAAATGCGGTTTTCGTACCCAGATTTTGTTAAAAGTTTTTTCAAAAAGGGGTTGCTTTTCCGGGTGGCTTACAGTATAATAGACCCTGAAATATATGCGGTTCCACACGTTCGTCCATTTCCAATTCGTGGGACCATCTCTTCAGGAGGCAGCCATGCATATCGTACCCGGATTCGTCGTTAGAAAAATAGCTGGCGAGACCATCGCGATCCCCGCCGGAGCGGCTGCCCGTGAGCTTTCCGGTCTGCTGGCCCTCAACGGCAGCGGCGAGTTCCTCTTCCAGCTGCTCCAGTCTGAGCAGACTGAGGATTCTCTGATCCAGGCCCTGTTGGATACATACGATACCGACCCCGCCACCGCCCGCGCGGATGTCTCCGACTTTATGGAGGTCCTCCGCGCCAACAGCCTGCTGGTGGAGTCCGCGGCACAGCCCTGAAACGCGCTGTGTATTTTCGGAAGGAAGGTAAGTTATATGAAGAAGACATACGAAAAGCCCATGGTCGCCATCGACCGCTACAAGCTGAGCCAGGCCATCGCTGGCTGTAGCGCCATCAAGGTCGGCTTGGAGAGCAGCTCCTGCTTCCTGAACGACCCCGATGTCCCTGCCATTACCAAGGCCTACGCTGCCAACGGCTGGTTCACTGCCAACGGCGAATGCAGGATCCAGACCGTCTCCGGCGTCAGCTACGACGGCATCTGCTACCAGACCCAGGTCAACGGCGCTCTGCCCTCCTGAGCATGGCTGCCCCCTTTTCCTTCTGTCTGCGTTTCTCAGGGCTGACGATCCGGTTCGTCCTTCCAACTGAGATCTGCCCGCCCCCCGCTTTCGTCCCCTTCCTGCGGGAAGATGACGGCCACGCGGACGAAGAATACACGGTCCGGCTCCTCACCCAGCCTTTGCGCCCTCAGGAGCCTGTAACGCACCGCTTCCAACAGACTGACATATACCAAACCGAGAAAGGCTGGCTGCACATCTTCCCCGTCCAAGGCGACGAGATCGGATGTCAGGTAGCCTGTCTTTTCTGCCCGGACGGACGCCATACTATCTACTACCCCGCCAAGAAATGGGCGTATTACTCCGAGGTCTGGGGCTGCAGCCACCTGATCTGCGGCGAGCAGATGCTGCTGCGCCACGATGCCTTCCTGCTCCACAGCAGCCTGATCCGGTGTCAAGGCAAGGCCCTGCTGTTCTCGGGCCCCTCCGGGGCGGGGAAGTCCACCCAGGCCAGCCTCTGGCAGCAGCACCGGGGCGCGGACATCCTCAATGGCGACCGCACCGTGGTCATGCGTACCCCCCAGGGCTTCCTGGGCGGCGGCTCGATCTGGAGCGGCACCTCCGGCGTCTACTGCCCGGACCAGGCCCCGATCGCCGGGATCTTCCTGGTAGAGAAGGCCCCCCAGGACCGTCTGGAGCGGCTGGGCTTCCAGGCCTTCCGCCCTCTGTTCACCCAGACCATCGTCAACAGCTGGGATCCGGAGTTCATGGACAAGGTCACGGACCTTTACTCCCAGCTCCTTTCCCAAGTACCCGTCTACCGGCTCTACTGCCGCCCTGAAAAAAGCGCGGTGGACCTGGTATACCACGAGATATTCGAAAAGGAGGCCCTCTGATGGAACGCTGTGCTGATATCCGTCGCGCTTTGAACAAAAAATGTGCCGCCCTGGGGATCCCCTCCAACGGCATCTTCGAGCTGACCCCCCGATGCAACCTGCGCTGCAAGATGTGCTACGTCCGCCTGGACCCGGACCAGATGGCCCCCATCGGCCGGGAGCGCACCGCCCAGGAATGGCTGGACATGGGCCGCCAGGTCCGGGACGCAGGCACCGTGTTCCTGCTGCTCACCGGCGGCGAACCCACCCTGCGTGCAGATTTTTGTGAGATCTTCGAAGGTCTGGAGGAGCTGGGCTTCTCCATCGCCATCAACACCAACGGCACCAACCTGACCCCCCAGATCCGTCAGCTTTGGCACCGACTGCCCCCGCTGCAGGTAAACATCACCCTCTACGGCACCTGCCGGGAGGACTACGATGCCCTTTGCGGCAACCCGGGCGCCTTCGACGCGGTGGTGGATGCCCTGGACTGGCTGAAGCAGGAGGGCATCCTGGTCCACCTGAACACCACTATGGTCCCTACCAACGTCCATAAATTCCTGGATGTGGAGCAGTTCGCCAAGGAGCGGGACCTGGAGCTGCGGCTGACCAGCTACTGCTTCCCCCCCAACCGCTGCGACCACGGCTGCTTCGAGCGGCTGAGCCCGGAACAGGCAGCGGAGCTGATCGTACAGGATACTTACTACCGGGAGGGCCCGGAGGCAATCAAAGCCAAATCCCGGGATCTGGACATCGCCCCCACCCCCCGCACCTGCGATCTGGACAACGGCGAACCCATGCAATGCCTGGCAGGCCGGAGCCAATACTGGATCACCTGGCATGGCAACATGAGCCCCTGCGCCATGATCATCGACCCTTCGGTCCAGGTCCACCCCTTCCAGGACGGCTTCGAAACGGCCTGGGAGCAGCTGAAGGAAGCCTGCCGCCCGATCCGTCTTTGCCCGGACTGCGTGAATTGCCCGGAGCAGCGCTCCTGCATGAACTGCGCCGCCGTCACCTTCGCCGAGACCGGCCGCTTCGACGGCAAGCCGGAATATATGTGCCAGCTTAATAGCTCCTACCGCAAAACGCTGCAGGAGCTGGCCAAAAGCCTCTAAAAAAACACCGCCCGGAACTTTCGTTCCGGGCGGTCGTCGTTTATTTCTTTCTCTTCACGAACAGCAGATACGCCAGCACGCCATTGCCGATCAGGGACAGGCCCAGCAGGATCCCCAGGACGATCGCCGCCACATTGACGCTCTCCTCCCTCTGGATCACCACCGTGTTCTGGCTGGGATAGGTGGGATCGGTGTAGGTGGGCTGGGTCTCATCGGGGATGTCCGTCACCGGCTCCTCCTTGGTGGCACCGCAGACATCGCACCGGGCGATCAGCACGTCCTTCCGTTCCGTGTCCACCAAGCTCCAGCTGTGGACCGCCAGATCGCTCTTGCTGAGGCCGCAGGGGCACTCATGCCAGTGGCTCTTCTCGTCAGAGGACCAGTCGCTGCTGTACTCATGGACGTGTTCATCGGACACCGCCAGCACGAAATCGCAGACGGTACACACCTGATGCTCCTCTGCCATGGCCTCAGGACCGGGGATATGGACCTCCAGATCCACCTTCTCGTCACACTGAGAGCAGAGGTGGTAGTGGCCCTCCTCATCGGCGGTCCATTCCTCGGCCAGATCATGGACCGGCTCCTGATACTTGCCGCAGACGTTGCAGTCCGTATCACAGGAGGAATCGAACACATGGACGCCGAACTTCTTCTCAGACACGAAGGTCTCGGTGCCATTGGCGCCGCAGCCGGCGCAGCTGTAATAGTACTCCCGCTTGTTCTGGCAGTCGCCGGGGTCGCTGAGATGCTCCTCAGTCTCCACCTTGGCCTCGAAGACGTGTTCGCCGGAGACAGCGCCCACGAAGGTCTCCGTCCCCTTCTCGCCGCAGACGGCACAGCTATAGTAATAGCTGGCACCATTGACACAGTCGCCGCTCTGGTGCAGATACAGCTCCGACTCCACCTCGTTCTCGAACCGGTGGCCGGCAGGGGCGCTGCCCTGGAACACCTGGGTGCCCTTCTCGCCGCAAGCGGCGCAGCTGACATAGTAGGTATTGGGGGTCTGGCAATCGCCAGCGGTAGCGATGTACTGATCGTCTTCCTTCTGCACGTAGGTGCTGTGATCGCAGCGGATGTCCACGCTGGCCTTAGTCACCTTCTGATACTGCACCGGATCGCCGTTTTGATCCGTGACGCTGACATCACAGCTGACCACCGTAGCGGTGCCCGGCACCGCGTCGGCACGGACCTGGAGGGTGAACATATATAGCTCTCCATCGATGTCGGTGGGCGTATCCCATTCCGCCACGGCTCCGCCGGTGACGCTGTTCACCGACTCACGACCGGGGGTGACCAGCCATCTGGTGGACTTCAGTTCGAAGACAGCGGTATCGAACAGAGGCAGCACCTCGCAGTCGATCACCGCCTCGCTGCCACTGATGGACACGATGAAGCTGATCCGCTCACCAGGGGCCGTATCACCCGCCGCCTCCACAGTAACAGATCCACCGTCCACCGCCGACGCGGCCACGGAAAGTCCCAGCATCACTGCCAGGATCATACAAACACAAAGCAGTTTTTTCATACTTCCTCCTATCATCCCGCCCACAGGGCGCTTCCATAAGATCTGCCCTGATTTTAAGGCATCTCTTTCCAGAATGCAAGGGAAAAGATCCCCAGACGGGGCGACTTCACAAATAATTTACCACTATAGCGACTCCTGGAAGGTCTGGCGCACCTTGCCGATCCGTCCGGGGACGAAGGGGCTTTCCAGCCCGGCCTCCTCCAGGAACGCCAGCAAGGTGGACTGCTGGGTGTCCAGGCTCTCCTGGAACCGCTCCAGTCCTGCCCCGGTCTCCTCCTGCTCCAGCTGGTACAGCTGCATGGCCGCGTCGTTGCTGACCACGTAGCTGATCACATACCCGGGATCCGTGAAGAAATGGGGGATGCCCACATAGATCCCGCCGTCGAACCCCCAGCTGTCGAAGCCGTAGGCCATGCCCACCTGATAGAAGGTATCCTCCACGTTCTGCGCCGTCAACTCCTCCCCTTCCAGATCGTAGACCGCCAGCTCGAAGGCCGCGTAGGCCGCCTGCTCCACATAAACGCACAGGCTGTCCGCCATCTTCATAGCCACCATCTCCTGGGGCGCGTCGCCGTAGCTCAGGCTCAGATATTCCATGCCCTGGCTGAACACCTCCGCCACATCGATACCGGCGGCGGTGCCGACACTGACATAGTCGTTGCAGAAATGGCCGAACTCATGGGCGAAGGTCAGCATATCCATATTGCTGCCGCTGGGGTCCACGAACACGAAGGGCTGGAGATAGTCCGGCAGGAACACCTCGAAGGAGGTGTCCAGCTTGTTTTCCCCATACTCGATGTGGTAAAGCCCCAGCCGGTCCATGGCCTCGAAGGCTTCTTGGATATCGCCGCCCATGGCCTGGGCAGTGCGCTCCACATAGTCGAAGGTCTCCTGGGTAGAGCAAGCCCAGATCCCTTCCTCCCAAACACCGCTGGCGTCCAGCCCCTCATACAGCGGCACCAGCTCCCGGCGGATCTCCTCCAGATAGGCGCCCTCCTCCTCCGGCGTATAGTCCCGGCCATAGATGTAGTCATAGGCATAGGTCTGGAAATCCTCATACCCCGCCTCCCGGGCCATCTGCTGACGCACCCGGATCAGCTCCACGTACACCTCCGCCAGCTGCTTGCCATAGGTCTGTTGGTACGCATCGGAGTAAGGATCGGTCCCATTGGACTGGGCACTGATCTCATAGTACCGGTCGATCAGCTCCGTCTCCTGCTGAGCCAGAGCCTTGTATGCGTCGGTCCAGATATCCTCACCTTCATAGGGATCGAAATAGCCCTCGCCGAAGTATTCCTCCGCCTCCAGCGCCTCCCGCAGCGGGCAGTCCGCCAGCGCGTACATCAGCCGATCGAAGGCCGCATCCACCTCCGGCCCCTTCTGAGCGCAGTAGTCATACTCATCGCTCCAATAGATATCGGAGGTATCGATGCTGTAATTGATATAGGCCAGGAAATAGTTGGTATAGTAACCGGAATAGTCCCCATAGAAGTCATATACCGCCTCCATCAGGTCCTCCGGCGTGGTCCCACCCTGGGCCAGCTCCAGGCAATGCTCCACCTTCCCATCCATGTCCCCCACGTCCGGGCGGACATATCCCATCTGAGAGAAGGGGACCTCTCCCGGCCGCACCGACGGCAGCAGATGGCAGCCCACCACCACCAGCACGATCACCAGGCAAAGACAAGCCAATTTCGTAAAAATGCCACGCAAAGCCAGCACCTCCTTTTATCCATGCAGATAAGATACCACGATCCGACCATTCTGACAACCCCCCGATGGATGGGAGACCGTACCCATGCCCAAAGGAGAGGGCTTTAGAAACGTGATCGATGATCGTAGTGATCATCCAACACAGCCAGACCACACCATCTGTAGGGGAGGGTCTCTGACCCTCCCGCACCCTTTCGATACGGATCCCTGACGAATCATTCTGGCAGGGTGGTCATAGGACCGTTCGGGAGGGTCAGAGACCCTCCCCTACAGATGGTGTGGTCTGGCTGTGTTGGATGATGACTACGATCATCGCATACGTTTCTAAAGCCCTTCCCCAGAGGGGAAGGCATTGCGCCCTTTTGGGGCGCTGGGCGGATGATGGCCGTCCCATGTTTTCTTTTCCCAGTGTCATCCGAAGCATATAGTCGCCAGATCAGCAGATCGCCGTCTGTTTCAGGCACAGAATGCAGATCGGGGGTCTCAAGAAGTCTCTCGTACAGTTCTTCCATGCTCTTCATAACATCACCGCCTTTGGGCCGTCATATCATAGCCGAACGAAAAAGTAAATCAGGCAGTATGATCTGCATGGTTTTACAGATAATAGTATCGTAATTTGTAAATATAAAGGAGACAGATATATATGAAAGCAACTGGCATCGTGCGGCGTGTGGATGATCTGGGTCGGATCGTGATCCCTAAGGAGATCAGAAGGACTCTCCGGATCCGTGAGGGTGATCCTTTGGAGATCTATACGGAGAAGGATGGGGGCGTGATCTTTCGGAAGTATTCGCCTATGGGAGATCTGCAGGATCAGGCGGTGATGATGTGTGAGGCCATCGGATCCAATACCGGCAGGATCGCCGCTGTGGCGGATCGGGATACGATCATCGCCCTGTCCGGGGCTCCCAAGCGGGAGCTGATCGACAAACCCAATTCCCAGGAGCTGGACCTGATCATGGAGCAGAGACGCAATTATCGGTATGTCCCTGGGGAGAGCCTGATCCGGGCCACGGAGGGGTCGGACAAGTATCATCTGGGCGTGGCGGCACCGATCCTGTCTCAGGGGGATCTGATGGGCTGCGTCATGCTGCTGATGGGGGAGGACCGGACCCCTATGCCGGAGTCGGATCAAAAGCTGGCCCAGACTGTGGCCGGTTTCTTGGGGAAGCAGATGGAGAGCTGATATGGAACGGCTGCCCGATGGGCAGCCGTTTCGCTGCTGGGGGCCAGCGCATCGTTTAGGAAGGATAGTTGGGGGATGGAAATGGAGGCGCTGATGTGGTATCATTTTTTCGTGGAGCGTAAGGGATCTTGGGGGTCCCGATCGTATAAGGAGTGAAGGGGCCAGACGTGGCGCCTGGGGAGGTAAAGACTATGGATGACGGCGCAAGTAGCTACCGCCGTTTCCTGGATGGAGAGGAAGCTGCCTTCGATGAGATCATGGAGTCGCTGTTTTACAGCGTGGTGATCTTCGTCGATCGCTTCGTCAGGGATATCCATGCCGCGGAGGACATCGCCATCGATGTGATGAGCGAGCTGGTGGTCCACCGCCATCGGTATGATTTCAAAGTGAGCCTCAAGACCTATCTTCTGATGATGGCCCGGAGCCGGGCACTGGACTACATACGGCGCAGGAGGATCATCCGGTTCGTGGGCCTGGATCAGGCCCAGGAGATCCCGGATGGGGAGGCGCTGGAGGAGCGGGTCTTCCGGGAGGACAGCAAGCGGCTGCTCCATCGGGCGATCGCCGGGCTGCCGGAGGAGATGGCACAGGCGGTGCATCTTTGCTACCTGGAGGGGCTGAGCTATGCCGAGGTGGCGAAGGTCATGAAGGTGGACCGAAAAAGGGTGGATAATCTTCTGTATCGAGGGAAAAAGGCACTTCGGGACATCCTTGGAGAGGATGGTGAGCTGTTATGAGGAGCTTGGAAGAATGCAGGGCGGAGGTGTTCCGCCGCAGTAAAAAGAAGATCGCCCGACGGCGGGCGCTGATCGGCTGTGTGCCGGTGGCGTGCGCCCTGGTGCTGGTGCTGGTCTGGCCCAGGCCGCAGCCGGTGGCCGATGAGGTCCAGCCGGAGATGGAGATGGTGGGGCAGGTGTGGATGGGCTACCAGACCCTCCAGATCGGGTCCGACCGAACGGTGACGGATCCGGAGAAGGTATCCACGTTGTACCAGACCATGGAAAAGCATTTCGTCAAATACGGCTATGTGGACGGAGAAGTCCCCGACGGGAACGGCGGCAGCGTGGATCTGGATACCGGCACGCTGCTGGTGTTCCGGGGGGAGGATGGACGGGAAGCACGCTTCCTGCTGGAGGAGGACCGGCTGATCAAGGTGTCTACCGGGGAGATGGTGTTCCTGTCCCAAGCCCAGCGGATGGAGCTGCTGGAGATGATGGAGGATGCCCTATGAAAAAGAGGATATGGATCGTTTTGGCGGCGGTGGCAGTGCTGGCGGTGCTGTTCCTGCCGATCCCGGGAGGGAGCTATGATGATGGCGGCACCCGGGAGTATGTGGCGCTGACATACAAGATCGTGGACTGGAACCGGATCACGCCGGATGGGATCTATGAGGCCACCCGGGTCTACTGGTTCGCGGACAAGGATGTGCCCGTCGAGGAGCTGTGGCAGCGGGAGCAGGTCCCGGCCCGGTTCTATGCCACGGTGGTGGAGGTGACGGATCAGTCCCTGGTGGTGGAGCCTATGGAATGGGAGTGGGAACGGGGCAGTGCTTCCCAGATCCGGATCTTCCGGGAGGGACTGGAGCCGATCGATGTGGAGAAATGGTCGGTGGTGGAGGTGTGCTACGAAGGGGCGATCCGGGAGACTTTCCCGGCCTCCATCGATGCGGTGAGCTGGCGGCGGGTGGAGGATCTGCGGCATCTTGACTATCCGGGCCAGTGGCTGGATGCGCCGGTCCCGTACACCGGTCATCAGGACTATCTGACCTATGGCACCGTGACCCAGATCTATGGGGACCGGATCCAGGTCCGCTCGGCGATCATGCTCAAGTATGAGATCAGCTTCATCGGCACGCCGCCGGAGGATCTGTGTGTGGGAGATGGGGTGACGGTGACCTGGAAGGATGCGGTCTGGGATCCCGAGACGGGCCGGGTGGAGGCTACCGCTTTGACGGTGGAGATGACGGATATCGCGCTGGACGCCAAGCCGGTGATCTATCTCTACCCGGAGCGGACCCAGAGCGTCACGGTGGGATTGGAGTATCTGGGGCAGCTGACCTGTACGTATCCCAAGTATGAAGATGGCTGGACTGTGACGGCTTCTCCCGATGGGACCCTGGTGGATGAGAAGGGACAGGTCTACAATTATCTCTACTGGGAGGGGGAGTCCTTCGTACAGTATGATATGAGCCGGGGCTTTTGCGTCCGGGGGGAGGATACGGCGGCTTTTTTGGAGCAGGCGTTGGAAAAGCTGGGCCTGACCCGCCGGGAGGCCAATGAGTTCATCGTCTATTGGCTGCCGCTGATGGAAGGGAACGCTTACAATGTGATCTGCTTCCAGGGCGATGCTTACACCGATCACGCAGAGTTGACGGTGGAGCCTGCGCCGGATACATGGATCCGGGTGTTCATGGCCTGGCAGGCATCGGATGTGTATGTGGACCTGCCGGAGCAGACGCTGACCGCCCCGGAGCGGACGGGCTTCACTGTGGTAGAGTGGGGCGGCGCGGTGGTCGGCGGGTGATGTTACGTTACACGTTATACAGGGGACGGTCCTGTGTGTGGTACCACACACAGGACCGTCCCCTGTG
>JAFTKE010000158.1 GCA_017456045.1 Oscillospiraceae bacterium | reverse complement strand
TTCCTGGGTGACACCGCCGGTGGCCTTGTCGATCTTGCGGTAGGGAGCTTCCACGAAGCCATATTCATTGATCTTGGCAAAAGTTGCCAGATAGTTGCTCAGACCGATGTTGGGACCTTCGGGAGTCTCGATGGGACACAGACGGCCGTAGTGGCTGTAGTGAACGTCTCGGACGTCGAAGGAGGCGCGGTCACGGGACAGACCGCCGGGGCCCAGAGCGGACAGACGGCGCTTGTGGGTCAGCTCAGCCAGGGGGTTGGTCTGATCCATGAACTGGGACAGGGGGCTGGAACCGAAGAACTCCTTGATGGCGGCGGTGACGGGACGGATGTTAATCAGGCTCTGGGGGGTAACCACGTCCAGATCCTGAATGGTCATACGCTCGCGGATGACGCGCTCCATACGGGTGAAGCCGATGCGGAACTGGTTCTGCAGCAGCTCGCCCACGCAGCGCAGGCGGCGGTTGCCCAGATGGTCGATGTCATCAGGAGTACCCACGCCAAAGGCCAGGCAGTTCAGATAGTTGATGGTGGCCATCATATCGTCCACAATGATGTGGTTGGGAACCAGATCCAGGGTGCGGAAGCGGATCAGATCCTTGAAGTCCTCCTCGCTCATGCTCTCGGCGTCACGCTGCTCCAGCAGCTCACGCAGAACGGCAAAGCGAACCTTCTCGGTGATGCCCACTTCCTCGGGATCGAAGTCCACGAAGTTGGCCATATCCACCATGTTGTTGGAGAAGACCTTCACGATGTGAGCGCCGGTGTGGAGATCCTCCACCTCGATCAGAGCCTCGTTGACACCCAGCTTCTCGATCTCACGGGCACGCTCACGGGTCAGGACCTCGCCGGCCTCGGCCACGATCTCACCGGTGGTGGGATCGGCAATGGGGGCAGCCAGCTTCTGGCCGGACAGGCGGCTCCAGATGGCCAGCTTCTTGTTGAACTTGTAACGGCCGACCGCGGACAGGTCATAGCGGCGGGCGTCAAAGAACAGGGCATTGATCAGGCTCTCGGCAGAATCCACCGTGGGGGGCTCGCCGGGACGGAGCTTGCGGTAGATCTCCAGCATAGCCTCTTCGTAGGTCTTGCAGGAATCCTTCTCCAGAGTAGCCAGGATGCGGGGATCCTCGCCGAACATGTCGATGATCTCGGCATCGGTCTTGGGGCCGACGGCACGGATCAGGCAGGTCACGGGGATCTTGCGGTTCTTGTCGATACGGACATAGAACACGTCGGACAGGTCGGTCTCATACTCCAGCCAGGCGCCGCGATAGGGAATCACGGTGGTGGCATAGGTAATGTTGTCGGCCTTGTCGGCGTTCTTGGCGTAGTACACGCCGGGGGAACGGACGATCTGAGACACGATGACGCGCTCAGCGCCGTTGATGACGAAGGTACCGGACTCGGTCATGATGGGGAAATCGCCCATGAAGATTTCCTGCTCCTTGATCTCACCGGTCTCCTTGTTGCGCAGGCGGACCTGCACCTTCATGGGGGCAGCATAGGTAGCGTCCTGAGCCTTGCACTCTTCGATGGTGTACTTGGGCTTTTCATCCATCGAGAAGCCAATGAAGGACAGCTCCAGATTGCCGGCATAGTCTGTGATGGAGTCTACGTCGTTGAAGACCTCCTGCAGGCCCGTCTCGAAGAACCACTTGTAGGACTTCTTCTGGATCTCCAGCAGATAGGGCATCTCCAGGATCTCCTCAGTACGGGCGAAGCTCTTGCGCAGGGTCTTGCCATAGTAGACGTCTTTGACCGCTCTTGCCATGTTGCTAATCACGCTCCACTTCGTAGAAATGTTCGGGTTTGCGATACACCCGGGCTTGTTGTCACTTTCAGAAAATTCACTCTTGCCATCCGGCGCAGAGTCTGTTATACTGCGATTACGTTGGAGGGATATCCCCCACTGTTTTCGCAACAATATAAAAGCAATTTATATTATCATAGAAGCCGTTGTATGTCAAGGAAAAACTTGCACAGACAACGGATTTTTTGTGCCCTTTTCCCGGTAAAGATGCTCAGAACGGGAGGATTCTTTCGGCCTTGGCCTTGACTTCTCCCCTTCTTAACACATATAATAGTTATTTGAGTGTAATAACGCAAAAGGAGTAACCCAATGATTACTGTTTCCGACCTGACCCTGAGCTATCAGGGCGCACCCCTGTTCTCCCATGTGGACCTGCAGTTCGTCCGCGGCAACTGCTACGGCATCATCGGCGCCAACGGCGCTGGTAAGTCCACCTTTCTGAAGATCCTGTCCGGCGATCTGGAGCCCACCTCCGGCGAAGTGTCCATCCTGCCCAACGTGCGTATGTCCGTGCTGAAGCAGGACCAGAACGCCTATGACGCCTACAACGTCATGGACACCGTCATCATGGGCAACAAAAAGCTCTATGACATCGGCCATGAGATGAACGCCCTCTACGAGAAGGAGGACTTCACCGACGAAGACGGCCTGCGCGCCGCCGACCTGCAGGCGGAGTACGCCGAGATGGGCGGCTACGAGGCCGAGAGCGACGCCAGCCGCATCCTGCAGGGCCTGGGCATCGGCGTGGAGCTGCACTACAACGACATGGCCACCCTGGACGCCCGACTGAAGGTGAAGGTCCTGCTGGCCCAGGCTCTGTTCGGTCATCCCGACATCCTGCTGCTGGACGAGCCCACCAACAACCTGGACATCGCCGCCGTGGAATGGCTCAACGACTTCCTCATGGACTACGAGGGCACCGTCATCGTGGTCTCCCATGACCGCCACTTCCTCAACACCGTCTGCACCCACATCGTGGACATCGACTACAATAAGATCAAGATGTACGTGGGCAACTACGACTTCTGGTATGAGTCCTCTCAGCTGGTGCAGAACCTGATGAAGCAGCAGAACAAGCGCAACGCCGACAAGATCAAGGAGCTGCAGGAATTCATCTCCCGCTTCTCCGCCAACAAGTCCAAGTCCAAGCAGGCCACCGCCCGCCGCAAGCTGCTGGAGAAGATCTCTCTGGAGGAGATCCCCGCTTCCTCCCGCCGCTATCCCTGGGTAGGCTTCTCCCCCGACCGTGAGGTGGGCAAGGACATCCTGTTTGTCACCGACGTGTCCAAGACCGTGGACGGCGTGAAGCTGCTGGATAAGGTGAGCTTCATCGTGGGTCACGGTGACAAGATCGCCTTCGTGGGCGACAATGAAAATGCCCATACCGCCCTGTTCAAGATCCTCACCGGCGAGTGGGAGCCTGACGAGGGCACCGTGAAGTGGGGCCAGACCGCCACCTTCTCCTACTTCCCCAAGGACAATTCCCCCTTCTTCAACGGCTGTGAGCTGAATATTCTGGACTGGATGCGCCAGTTCTCCGAGGATCAGCACGAGAGTTACCTCCGCGGCTTCCTGGGCCGTATGCTCTTCTCCGGCGACGATATCTTCAAGCCGGTCAAGGTGCTGTCCGGTGGTGAGAAGGTGCGCTGCATGCTCTCCCGCATGATGCTGTCCGGCTCCAATGTTCTGCTGCTGGATCAGCCCACCAACCATCTGGATCTGGAATCCATCGCCGCTTTGAACAACGGTCTGGAGGCGGTCAAGTGCAACGTTCTGGTGTCCTCCCACGACCACCAGCTGGTGCAGACCGTGGCCAACCGCATCTTCGACTTCACTTCTGACGGCAAGCTCATCGACCGCCGCTGCAGCTACGAGGAGTACCTGGAGTCCCAGATCAGCCATGAGTGAGACCATCCGGCTGCTGCTGATCTGGCTGGGCTGTCTGAGCGCTCTGACGTTTCTTCTGTTCGGCTGGGATAAGCTGATGGCAAAGCTGGGGCGCTCCCGCATCCCCGAGGCCGCCCTGCTGGGCGCGGCTCTGTTCGGCGGAGGCACCGGCGCGCTGTTGGGGATGCTGCTCTTCCGGCATAAGATCCGGAAAGCCCCCTTCCCCGTTCTCGTTCCCCTGTTTTTCCTGCTCCAGATCATTCTGCTGGGGTGGGTCTGGCTTGGCAGATAAATCCGGAAATTTCCAGTATTTTCTTCCCGGAATTATGTTGACAAGACTACGCATACAAGTTACAATAGTTACAAATAGTTACAAAATATAGGAGGCAATTATGGCTGATAAGAACACTACCCTGATGTACAAGGGTCATCCCCTGCGCCGCAAGGACAATCTGGTTTACTACGGCTCCATGGCCGACAAGTATATCGTCATGATGCAGATCA
>JAFTKE010000157.1 GCA_017456045.1 Oscillospiraceae bacterium | reverse complement strand
GTCTCGTTATAGATCCTCTCCGCCAACCGTTGCATCTCATCGTCCCAGTATTCGTCCGTTACCTCCTGGACGGTCCTGGCGTCGGTACCGCTTGCGACCCCCAAGCTCTTACTGCTTATCTTTTCGAGCCGTAAACGTCGGATACGATCCTGTCTCGCAACCGACGCTCTGCGGCTGTCAGCTGCCCAGGACCTTGACGCTGCGCCGCTTCCCAAGCCTCCAGTTTGCTGTGAGGCACCCGAACCAGCATCCCATCGTCCGCCTCCATCAGATACACCGGCTCCTGTTGCTTCTGCTCCTCCGGCAGTGTCGGCAACTGCAAGCCCCGTTCGTTGTCCATCGATCTGCTCATTGCTTCCTCCATTCTGGCGGGTCAGTTCCGCCGCATCCGCTGTATCATTTCCGGCACTTCTTCGATCCTCCTGCGTCAGATCATCCAACGTCGGCAAACCGATCCATTCCGGATCCAAATCGTCTTCAGACTGAATCGCACCCTCCCCCGCATTTCCTTCCTCCGCCGTTAGCGTGGTATCCTTCAAGGCCGCCCCATGCATCTGATCAGTCACTGCACCAGGCCGAGCGGTCCCGTAGTCACCGACGCCTACATCGGCCCCCAGCCCCTCCCCTCTGGGGAGGGTGCCCCCGAAGGGGGCGGATGAGGGCGGCGTAGCCGCAACGTTCTCCTCACCATCGACAGCCGACTCCTCCGCCTGCCCATCCCCCTGCACCGTGTCAAGGGTCAGCATCAGCCGGGCCACATCCTTGCTGCTGGGGACCTCCCCAGCCTCCACCTGGGCCTCGATCATCTGCGCCAGAGCGTAGCCATTGGATGCAGGGTCCAGCTCCAGCCCCTGGGCCACCACGCTCCCCAGATCCACATACACGGACCCTTTGTCGATCTTGGACGCCAAGGCGCTGACCTGGGTGGCATCGATCGCCGCCATCCCGCCGCCCATGACGCCTCCGGACAGCGCGCCACCGGCGAAGCTGACGCCGATCTCCAACGCCTTGTCCCGCAGCCACAGACCGAACGCCTCGCTTTCCGACATATTCGGATCCGCCGCCATATAAGCATCGATCGCCCGCTGCATCTGGCTCTGGTCCCCGGCGATGATCACATCCGCCATGGTGTTGATCAGCTCGGTGCCCACTTCCTCGCCGCCCTCAGACAGAGCCTGCTTCAGGACATACATCAGCGTCCCCTTGCTCTTCCGGAACGCCGCGTCGAACAGGGCATCCATGCCGATCTTCTCCATGACGACCTCTGCGCCGCCAGCCACTGCGCCCAGCCAGAACGCCTGATCGTCAGAGAGCCCCATATCCTTTGCCTGGATCACCGTATCCGTAGCCGCCCCAGACCCCATGATCGCCAGGCTCAATGTCTTACTGCCGCCGGAAACAGCCGTGTCCAGCAGGAAGTCGCCCATACTCATGGTAGTATCATAGCCCAGCTTCGCGGCAGCGCCCCAAAAGCCGCCGCCGGCAGCGTCATCGACCATCCCGCCCACCGTGGAGCGGATCGCGTTGCTTTGATAAGAAGCCAAGTTGTATGTAGCGTTGGGGTCGATCTCGCCATCGGCCAGATAGTCCCCTACCTGCATCAGATAGCCGCCCACCTTCAGCGGGGACAACAGCACCGAGCCGACAGACGCGCCAACAGGGTCTTTCTTTGCGTAGTCCGCAGCCGCCTGTTCCTTCGACAGCCGCCATCTTGCGTCCAGGTCCGTGCCCAGAAAGTCCACGAACTCCTTTGCCGCCTGTGTCCCTTGGGTGTTGTACAGGTAGTTGTAGATCGCCACCTCATCCTCTGACATCTGCCCCGGTCGATGCGTGCCCCCACCTGCCATGCCGATGAAATAGTCCGCATCTTCGCCGTCAGCCGCTGCCGTTGGCTGCTGGCTGTATTTCTCAAAGTCCTTGGCCGCGAACAGACTGGAGTAATACTGGAACATCAGCTCCCTTTGCTGCCCCTCCAGCTCCTCCACATGCTTGGTCTGACCGTCTATCTGCCCCTGATAAGAGTTAGAGTAAGGCGTGATGGGGCCGGGGGTCCCCGCCATAGCGTTCCCGGCGGCCTCTCCCGCTTTCCCAAACACCTCCCACCAGGTCTGCCCGGACTGCTGGCTCTTGGTATCCTCCAGCTCCCCCTTGGCGGCATCGATATCTCCCTGCATGGCTGCTGCCTGTTCCTTGGCCTGCTGGCCGCCCTCCAATGCCGCAGCCCTGGCAGAGTCCTCAGCTTTCTGAGTGGCGATAGACCAGTCGATAGCATCATCATATCGCTGTTTCCCAGGATCCGTCGGAGCCACCCCCGGCATCCAACCCAATCCCTGAGCCTCCTTCACAGCCCCCTGGGTGGCCTGATACCGCTTCCACCGATCCATTGCCGCATCGACTGCGCCCTTCTGCCACTGCCCCATGGTGTCCTCGTACTGAGCCTTCTCCTCGCGGGGCTGGATGCCATAACGCTCTAGGAATCCTTCGGTCTCCTTCTTCTCTGCCCCGGTCGCTTCCTCCCGGGGTTGGATACCATACTTCTTCAGGAAATCAGAACCCATGTTTCCTCCTTATCCTACCCGCTTAGCGAAATCCAGTCCGTAATGCTCGCCCAGCCACACGATCTCCTCATCGCTGAGCCCGGACCGAAGGACCCGGTCCTCCACCATAGCCAAATACTGATCCTTGCTCATGCCCATCCGCTGGGCATCCTCCCAGGTCAGCGTGAAGCCCTTGACGAACTTATCCGTTTTCTCCGTCTGCTTCCCCTCCGGCAGCGTCGCTCCTGGCCCACCAGTATCGGGCTCTGTCGTAGGCTCTTCAACAGGCTCCTCTTCTACAATAACATTCATCATTTGGTTTTTAAGCTCTTCAGCACGTCTGTCACGTTCTTCAACTCTCATTTGAGCTTTACGTTTTTCCATTTTTGTTATAACTTTCTTAGGTATTTTTTTCTTTCTGAATACTTTGATTAGCTTTTCAGTTTCTTTTTCATCTTGTTCGTCAAAAAAACCTAAAAAGTCGGAAATTTCCCATGCAAGCTCATCATCCTGAAACATTATTTCAAGATATGGAAACATTGAAACGGCTACTCCACTTGAAACATGCATTTTTTCAAACATTTTTTCAGTAATTTTGTCACGTAAATTACGTTTTCCACGGTTGCGGCTCATAGTTGTAAAGATTGTTGGGGTTTGGATTTTAGTGAATTTCTTATATGTTTCATGTTTGGAATTGCTCACACCTATTCCCATAAAATCGGTTGCATACTTCCAGTATCCATAGTGGCGGCTTCTATTGGTTCTTCCAAAAAACAAGTCCGCTTTTGAAATGTAGTCATATGCTTTTTTTATCTCATC
>JAFTKE010000156.1 GCA_017456045.1 Oscillospiraceae bacterium | reverse complement strand
TGACGATATAGTCAGCCTTGCCGTTCTTCATCAGGTTCATGGGGATCATGGAGAACTGCAGCGTGGCGCCGCCCTGGATGAACAGGACCTCCGCGATCTGATGGGCATCCCCGACAATTACAAGGTTCTCTTCATTCAGGGCGGCGCCACCCTGCAGTTCGCCATGATCCCCATGAACCTGATGAAGAACGGCAAGGCTGACTATATCGTCACCGGTGCCTGGAGCAAGAAGGCCTTCACCGAGGCCAAGAAGTTCGGCGATGTGAAGTGCGTGGCCTCTTCTGAGGACCGGAACTATTCCTACATCCCCGACTGCTCCGACCTGCCCATCCGGGAGGATGCGGACTATGTCTACATCTGCGAGAACGAGACGATCCACGGCACCACCTTCCAGACCCTTCCCAACACCAAGGGCAAGATCCTGGTGTCCGATCAGTCCTCCATGTTCCTGTCCAAGCCCTGCAACGTTTCCGACTACGGCGTGATCTACGGCGGCGTCCAGAAGAACATCGGACCGGCAGGTCTCGCCATCGTGATCATCCGTGAGGACCTGATCCGTGAGGACCTGGACCCCAAGACCCCCGTGTATATGCGCTACGATACCCACTCCGCTGCCGGCTCCATGTACAACACCCCCAACTGCTGGGCGATCTACGTCTGCGGCAAGGTGTTCCGTTACCTGCTGGACAACGGCGGACTGGAAGCCATCGCAAAGGTCAACGACGACAAGGCCGCCGTCCTCTATGACTTCCTGGATTCTTCCAAGCTGTTTAAGGGCACTGTGGATAAGGAAGTCCGCTCCGTCATGAACGTGCCCTTCGTCACCGGCTCCAAGGAGCTGGACGCTCAGGTGGTAGCCTACACCAAGGCCGCCGGCTTCGACAACCTGAAGGGCCACAAGTCCGTTGGCGGCCTGCGCGCTTCCATCTATAACGCCATGCCCAAGGCAGGCGTGGAAGCTCTGGTGGAGTGCCTGAAAAAGTTCGAAGCGGAGCAGCAGTAATGTTCGACATCACGCTGATCACCATGGGGAAGCTGAAAGAGAAGTTCTACATCAGCGCGGCCCAGGAATATGCCAAACGGCTTTCCGCCTACTGCCGCTTCCAACTGATCGAGCTTCCGGAGCATCGCCTGCCCGAGGATCCCTCTCCTGCTGAAATATCGGCGGGACTGGAAAAAGAGGCAGCCCTGATCCGATCCAAGATCCCCAAAGGTGCCTGGCTGTGTGTGTTCACCCCGGAGGGCAAGGAGCTGAGCAGCGAAGCCTTCGCAGGTAAGCTGTCGGAGGTAAAAACTTCTGGAAAAAGCAGCGCCTGCTTCCTGATCGGCTCCTCCTTCGGGATGACGCAGCAACTAAAAGACAAAGCCGACTTCCGCCTGTCCATGGGCAAGATGACCTTCCCCCACCACTTGGCAAGGATCATGGTCCTGGAACAGCTGTACCGAGCCGAAGCTATCCAGGCAGGAAGTAAGTATCACAAATGACCTTCGTATCATCGCGAGGAGCGAAGCGACGTGGCGATCCCCAAAGATCCCGTCCCTCCCCGCGATGATATTTTTTCGAGATACCTTGACAGGCGAGGTATCTCGTGATATCATCATATCACGAAAGGGGGACCGACCATGTCGATCGCAGGCGACCTGATCCGAGGCCATACTGACGCCATCATCCTATCCAGGCTTGAGCAGTCCGACAGCTATGGCTATGAGATCAACAAGACCATATCCACCCTCTCCGCTGGCCGCTTCGAGCTGAAGGAAGCCACACTTTACACCGCGTTCAAGCGATTGGAAGAACAAGGCTACATCCTCTCCTATTGGGGCGACTCCGGTGCCGGTGCCCGGCGGCGCTATTACTCCATCACCCCCGCGGGTCGTGAAGCAAGCCACCGCTACCACCTGGAGTGGAATGAAACGAAGGAGATCATGGACAAGCTATTGGAGGAAGGAAAATGAGAGAAAAACTGACCGAATACATCGATCTCCTTTTCGCCGGTACTTCGGATACCGACGATATCCGCCAGGAGATCGCTCAAAACACACTGGACAAATTCGACGACCTGATCGCCCAGGGCAAGACTCCGGAAGCCGCCTATCGCATCGCGATCTCCGGCATCGGTGACGTCAATGAGATCCTCGGAAGAGTCCCTCTGGATGAGAGCGCGCCCTCCATCCCCGAACCTGAAGCCGCCACCATCCAGGATGCTCCGTTCGAACCCACTGACGATGCTCCCGCCCCAGCGAATACCAGGCTCCTCAACGCCATCGCCACCGCGCTGTACATCCTCTGCCCCGTCCCTCTCTTCCTGGAAGGGAGTTCTCTGGGGCTTTGCGGACTGCTTCTCATGGTGGCGATCGCCACAGGTATCAAAGTCTATACCGATAAACGAGCCCCCAAGGAGCCAGTAGACCAGGTCCCCACCAAGCACTCCCCTGCCCGCAAAAACGCCCGACGGATCATCTGGCTCTGCGCCATCGTGATCTATCTGCTTATCAGCTTCCTCACTGGAGCCTGGTACATCACCTGGATGATGTTCCTTATCGCGCCCTGCTGCACCGCTCTGTGGAACGCCATCCAGGACCTGAAGGAGGCGATGAAGAAATGAAGACCAAAGCCATCATCCGCATCATCATTTCCAGCCTGCTTATCGTGACCCTGGTGAGCGTCATGATAGGCGGTATCCTGTTAGGATCCGTTTCCTTCCATTTCTTCGAAGGCGGACTGACCGACGGCATCATCGCCAGTGAAGGATCCTACCTCGCCAGTGAGATCCAGGATCTGGACATCCGCTGGGTCAGCGGATCCGTCACGATCCAGACCTCCCCCGATACCTCCCTCATCACATTCCAGGAGACCGGGGCCACCTCTGAAAGCGATACCATGATCTATCGATACTCCACAGGCGAGTTGACCATCCAATACCGCAAAGCAGAGGTCTTCTTAGGCTTCTCCTTCGACAGCCACGGAAAGGATCTGGTGATCACAGTCCCGACTGATTGGAAAGGGCGGATCATCCAGCTATCCAACGTATCAGCCGACTTCAATGCCAATGAGCTTTCTGCGGAATGCTTCCAACTAGAGAACGTATCCGGACATTGCATCCTGGATAACTGCAGCATCGATCAGCTGGAATTGGAGACCGTATCCGGTCAGATCGACGCCATGGGACTATTCGATACCATCTCCTTGGAAAGCGTCTCCGCCGATTGCATCCTGAAGGTGAAACACGGGATCCGCGCCATAGGATCCGATTCCGTTTCCGGTGAGCTGACCGTATATCTTCCCAGCTACGAAGGCTTCACCGCTCAGCTCGACTCTGTCAGTGGCCGCATCAGCACAGACCTGGTCACCACGATACAAAACGACAAATATATCCATAAAGATGGCTTCTGCAGGATCGATGCCGATAGCGTATCCGGCGATCTGAACATCCTTAAAATGCCCTCCCTCACTGAATGAAGAGATCCACGCCTCTCAGTGTAGATGCGCTGAGGGGCGCCGCATACGGCAAAGCCCGTTCGGTACGCCCGGAAGTGTTGCCTTTCCGGGCGTACCGAGAAAAAATTTGAAAATACTACTTGACGATCGTCAATATCTATGATATCATTCGTCTGTTGCCAGAGACAGCAGGTGGCGCGAGCCGTAAGTCCTGCCGAGGTGCGCTCGATCTTTATAGATTCTTTGCGTGTCTTTCTGTCTGTTGGCAGAAGGACATTTTTATTTTCGGAGGTGAATCTCATGCCCAACGCAAAAGCTCTGGAAAGCAAGAAGGCAGTCGTTGAGGCCCTCACCGATAAGATCAAGGAAGCTACTTCCGTCGTCTTCGTCGATTACAAGGGTATCACCGTCGCTCAGGACTGCGAGCTGCGTAAGATGTTCCGTGATGCTGACGTGGAGTACACCGTCGTTAAGAACACCCTGACTCGTTTCGCTACCAAGAATGTTGGTTACGATTTCGACGAGGTGCTCAACGGTACCACCGCTATGGCCAGCACCACCGGCGATCCCATCGCTCCCGCTCGTATCGTCTGTGAGTTTGCCAAGAAGAACAAGCTGAAGACCCTGAACATCAAGGGTGGCGT
>JAFTKE010000155.1 GCA_017456045.1 Oscillospiraceae bacterium | reverse complement strand
CCAGGATGGAGTTGGCATACCGGACAGCGGAATAGTAGTTGACAGTGGTGTAGACGTAAGAGCCGTCAGTGAGCTTGGCGTAGATCTTGAACCACATCTGGTCCGCCATCCGCTTGGCGGCGATGCCGTCGGTGGCCACCATGTACAGGGTGCCATCGGTGGAATAGTTGGAATACACCTTCACCGCGTCATCGATGGTGCCGTCGGTCAGCTGAGAATCGAAGGTGATCATGCCCATCTCCACCACGCTATCCAAGTTGGAGGCGTTGAAGTAGATGTTATACAGGATCTCGCTCTCGAAGCTGACAGTACCGTAGCTCAGAGCCAAGGTGGGCTGCACCACGGTGCTGTAGTCAGGATCCGCCGCGCCGCAAACCGTGCAGCTGCCGCCGGAATAGCTATGACCGACAGCAGCGATGGTCTCAGTGTACTGATCGCCACACACTGTGCAGGTATAAGTGGTGGAACCGGCCTCGGTGCAGCTGGGATCGACCACTGTGCTGGTATGACTGTGATCCGCCAGGGCGGCTTCTGCCAGCTGGTAGACTGTGCGCGTCTCCACCTCACGGGTATCAGAAGCCGTGACAACGGTGTCGGACCATTCGGTCCAATCGCCCCAAACGTTCTGCAGCTCGTAGTTGGTATAGCTCTGGGCATATACCTCCGTCACGAAGAACCAATTGGAATTGGTGCAGCAGCTGGTGTTGGAGGTCTTGTAGCTCATATCGCTGTAATCACACTGATAGTTGCTGGGAGCGGTGGTGGAGTAGTAAGCATGGAAGGTAGTATAGCTTCCGGTCTTGTACTCTGTGGAAGTGTAGGAGTTGGTGTAGCACCAGTGGTAGTACAGGTAGCCTGCCACCGCGTCGGAATCCACCGTCACCTTGGTGGTGTCGGTCTCAGAAGCCGTGACCTTGTCTGCCTTGTTGTCATACTGAGCGTACAGTGCATTGGTGGTATCGAAGCCGCTGGGCCAGCTGTCCACATAAAGGACTGTGCCAGTCCCAACGCTCTTCCACTGGGTGGAGGCCACGTCCCGGTAGCGGTACTGGGCCTTGCTGGTGAAGGCGCTCTCGTCCATTCCATCGGGGATGGTCTCCAGCCAGGAAGCGGCCAGCTCCTCGGCATGGAGGGTGTAGCTGTCGCCGCAGGCGGAGCAGGTATATACGTAGTCGGCGTAGTCCTGACAGGTAGCGGCATAGGTCACCAGCTCATAGCTATGATCACAAGGGATCTCTTCCGTCGTATAGCTCATGGTCAGGGGGTCGTCGCCGTTGTCCGTCAGGGTGAAAGTCACGATGACGCCCGCTGGGACGAACATCTTCTCCGCTGCACCGGTGTTGGTATTGTAGAAGGTACCTGTCGTGTCGGTGATGTAAGCTTGGGTCATATACCAGTTGGCGTTGTCACCGGTCTTGATGGCCACATAGCTGTCCACGTCGAAGGTAGCGGTCAGGGTGCCGTCCACGAACTTGTATTCGCCCAGGTTCTCATAGTCCTCCTCGCAGGCGTAGTTAGCGCCATTGATATAGCCGAACAGATAGTAGTCAGGCTCCACGGCCACTGCCTCCTGAGGAGTGACGGAGATGGTGGTTGCGCTGGAATAGTTGGCCACGCTGGAGAATTTATTGACGTTGTTGGTGAAGGTGAAGGCAGTGGTGCCACTGGAGCCGGAGCTGGAGCTGGAGCTGCTGCCGGGCATGGAGGGACGGCTGCTGCTGCCTCCAGAGCTGCTGGAGCTGCCATAGCTCTGCTGATAGGTGTTGCTGACGGAGGTGACCGTGGTCATGTCATAGACACCCATGGTCTCGGTGCCGGTGACCTCACCGCCGATGTACACATTGTAGCTCTGGCCGATCTCAAAGGAATCGCAGGAAACGATCGCGCCGGTGTAGGTCCGGACATTCGCCCCCGTGACTTCGTCCTTGTCCGGGTCATAGGCGAAGATGCCGTTGCCGGCGGTGTCGGTGATCACGATGGAATCTCCCGCGCTCTTAGAGGAAGAGAACTGTAGGTTCATAGTAGCGTGGGTGTAGGAGACGGAGGTGTCGTTGGCAGCCCAGTCCATGGTGGAGCCCAGGGCCACCACGTTGCCGCCGAACACATAGGTACCGAAGTCCGAGTCCATGCCGGAGTCGGCTCCAGGATTGGCCATGGAGATGGTGGTGCCGCCATTGATCGAGATGAAGCCGTTGGAGTCGATGCCGTCGCCTTCGCTACCAAGGCCCGCCAGGATGTGGAGGTTGCCACCGTTGACAGCCAGGACGGAGACATTGTCTTCGTTGACGTTGATGCCGTCATCCTGGGAGTTGATGTAGACGTTGCCGCCGTTGATCGTCAGATGGAGTTCAGAGTTCAAGCCCTCATAGCCTGCGGTGATGTTCAAGACACCGGTGCCCTTAGTCCCACCCTGGATGTTCATGGACTGGTAGGAGTAGAAAGCACCATCGATCTTCAGCCGCTTCTTCTGGACCGAGGTGCTGCCGCTCTTGTACTGGGTCTTGAGGATCCGGAAGATGTTGGTGCCGCTGACATTGTTGGTGGTGCCATCCGCCAAAGTGACCACAGCACCGGCCTCAGAGGTATCCACGCTGTGAGACCAGGAGGTCTGGTCCTCCCAGGTGTTGTCGCACTCGTAGACATCATAGAACACCACACCCGCGGCCACCGTGCATTCGATGTCCACGCCATTGAGGATCAAATTGACCTTGGCGGTGGGGTCGGTGAAGGGATCGTCACAGTAATCGCCCAGATCCACCCAGATCTGGCCGTGCCAGGTACCCTCGATAATGTAATCACCGGGCTGGGTGATGTGCAATACCGCATTCTCATAGGCATCCTCAGGGGAATGCATCATGCTGGTGGGCACGCTGCTGCCGGAGACCGGGAGGGTGGAGAAGATATAGCTGGTATATCCCTCGGCGGTGTAATAGTACACCCATTCCTGCTCGCCGTCGTAGTCTGTCTTGACGAAGGCGCTGGAGTCCAGCTCAGGATAGTAGTAGATGTCGTGGGCGATGTAGACCGCCTCGCCTCCCGGCTCGGTACCCGTGTAGTATTCTGCCGGAGAATTGCTGACATCGGTGTGGACCGTGGAAGGATCCGCGTGCCAGGTGTAGTCGTACTCCGTCACCGCTTGATCGTCATAGACGGCAGAATGGGTATAGGACCCATCGGCGTTCAGGGTACTGCTGAGGATGATGGTATGTGCGTCATCATAAGCCCGGGTCTGCATCGGAGCGATATAGACCAAGCTCATGACGATACACAAGGCTATCAGCATAGCCAGAGATCTTCGTGTTTTCTTCATCGTGATAACTCCCTTCATATACGTCTCTTTCCCAAATATCCGGACCTGTCCCGGACACCTCCATTGTACACGCCATCCAAATCTCTGTCAACCAATATCCAAATTATTTCTCATCATTTTTCAGAGCTTTCCTTATTTTTAGCTTAAATTAAGGAACTATTTTGTCCGAAATCAAATCACCCACCATTTGATCCTATCCATCTAAAAAACAGGGGGCCACTGCTTTCGCAGTGGCCCCATCGGGTATAGATGCTTACAGGTTCGCGAAGTATTCCTTAGCGTAGTAGCCATACACAGCCGTAGCCTGTGCGAAGGCCTGCTGATCAGAAGTATCCTTCGCCGCCACAGTCTCGCAATACTTGCCGAGGCTATAAGCGATGATGCCGGTAGTATACTCCACGCCATCGACTTCGTAGACACCTGCCACGAAGACGGTCTCATCCATCTCCTTGGCGGCGATGCCTTCCACCACACCGTAGTAGGAGTTGGTGCCCGCCAGGGTCATGTCCATGGCGGCGGTGGCGTTGTCCTTGGTCAGCGCGTCAACGCTGTTGTAGGTCTCCGCATCCCAGTAGTAGAAGGTCATGCCATCATCGGGGGTG
>JAFTKE010000154.1 GCA_017456045.1 Oscillospiraceae bacterium | reverse complement strand
GGTCCCGCAGGTGCTTTTCCACCTTGATGGCCGCGCCGAAGAAGCAGACACGCCACAGGAAGCGGCCCACCACCATGGTCACGATGACGGCCAGCAGGGGCATGCAGATCCGGTCCAGCAGGAAATCCATGGTGAAGGGGGTGGCGGCGTCCGCGAAGCCCGTGTTCATGCCGTTGATGACCATGCGGTAGAGCTTGGGAATCACCATCTGGCAGTAGTCCACCGCCCCCAGGGCGATCAGTCCCAGCAGGAACCATCCGGCGTAGCGCAGGTAGTAACGGTTGATATGTTTGCCGAATATCATGTTTGACTGTCTTCCTTTCCGTTTTTGCGAATATTATAGCATGGATGCGGCCGCATGGCAATAACATGTTGCGTGCGCAACGAAGAAACACGGGTTGACTTTAGAGGGGTAAAGCGGTTATACTATTCTTATATGGTAGGGGTCGATGCCCACATCGACCCGGGCGGATGTCTTAGAGACTGTTGCCGCGAAGGGGCGTACAGACTCTTAGTGCATAGCTAGGCATCCGCCCCTACATGTGCAGATTCCTGGATGAGGTGATGAACATGAGAAGTCATTATGAGCAGCAGATGGAGCTTCTGAACCGCAGCCTGACGGAAATGGGCAGTCTGTGCCGGCAGGTCATCGATCTGGCGGCCCTGTCGGTGACCCACGGTCATACCGACGCCGCCGGGCAGATCCCCGGGCTGGACGGTCAGATCGACCAGTACGAGCGGTCCATCGAGTCCCTGTGCCTGAAGCTGCTGAACCGGCAGCCCGATGCCCATGACCTGCGGGAGGTCACCGCCGCCTTGAAGATGATCACCGACATGGAGCGCATCGGCGACCTGGCTTCTGACATTGCCGAGATCGTCCCCTTCCTGAAGGGCCACATCACCAAGAACTGTGCCCTGATCCGGGATATGGGCGCCGCCGCCAGCCGGATGGTCACCACCGCGGTAGGGGCTTATGTAAACCGGGACGCGGATCTGGCCCGGGGCGTCCAGGCCCAGGACGATGTGGTGGACCGGTATTTCCGGAACATCCGGTCCGACCTGATCCGGGTCATCACCGAGACCCCGGAAGAGGTGGAATACGCCCTGGATCTGATGATGATCGCCAAATACTTCGAGCGCATCGGCGACCACGCCACCAACATCGCCGAATGGGTGGTGTTCTCCGTCACGGGAGAAAAGGAAAATCTGGAATAAAAGGAGTCCCCGCTGTCCAAAAGACAGCGGGGACAATTTTATATATTTCAGGTCGATACTCTGGCGCGGGAGCGCCCAAGGCTCCCTTGTGTAAAGGGAGCTGTCTGCGACTCGCTAAGAGCCGGGCTTCGCCCGGTTGCTCGCTTGCATGGCGCCTGCGGGCGCTCAAGCGTAGCTGACTGAGGGATTGTGCGGTAAAATGTTGGAGTAGCCACCAACGTTTCGGCGAATTCGTACTGCGTCAGAGCAATCCCTCCGCCCCTTCGGGGCACCTCCCTTTACACAAGGGAGGCTTTGGGGCGCTCCAGCGCCAGTGCTACAATTTACTTCTGCTCCTCAGGGGGCTGGGGAGGCGCGTAGGGGGATTTGGGTGGTTTGCGATTTTTGTTGGTACGCCTGACGATCCAGACGATCAGCACAACGATGGCGGCCAGGATCAGCAGCTGGGGAGAGAAGGTGACGATCCATACGAACAGGTCCACCAGACGGTCGCCCAGATTCTTCAGGTTCTTCATGAAGCCGGTGCTGATGCGCTCCCACACGGTGGGCTCTTCCACCTCCGTCAGGACTTCGACTTCGTCGATCTGCAGCTCGATGGTGGCGTAGCTGACCTGGTTGTCCATGACCCGCAGCCGGGAGGCCACGCTCTCCAGCTGGTAGCGCACTTCCGTCAGCCGCTCCTCGATGGTCAGAAGGTCCGTGAGGGTCTCGGCCTTCTCCATCAGCTCCACCAGCCGGTCGTGCTCCGCCTGCAGGGCCTCCAGGCGGCTTTCGGTGTCCACATACTGCAGCGTCACGTCGTCCACGCTCTCGGTCTTGGAGATCACGTTGCTGAAGCCCTCCACCTCCAGGATGAAGCTGTCCAGCTTGTCCGCGGGGATACGGACCGTTATTTCCGCGCTGCGGGTGCGGTAGGAAGAATAGTAGCTGCCGTTGTAGATATTCTGATATTCGGTGTAGCCGCCCAGGGCACGGATCTGCTCCGTCAGCCGGGTCAGCAGGGTGTCCAGGTCTTCGGTCTCGGTGCGCAGGTCCACGGTCTTGATGAGCTTCTGGTCGTCGTACTGGGTGCCGGCGGCGGAATCGGCAGTGGAGCCGGAAGTGGAGCTGCCGTAGATCCCCTCGGCGGGGGCTTCCACCATCTCGTCCATGGCCACACCGTTTTCGGCGTAGCCCATGGTCTCCGCGCCGCAGGCGGTCAGCATGCCGCACAGCATCAGGCCGCACAGCAGCAGGGCGATGATCTTTTTCATATTCCTATCCTCCTCTCGATTTTGGGGGTCACTTTCAGTATACCATGAGATGGCATACGGGGCAAGGGCTGCCTTCATTAAGATTACTCGTCAAACCGGGGCGGGTGGTTGCAGACAGAAGATCAAATTGTAGTTTAGCGTACAGTTGCACTGGCGCGGGAGCGCCCCATGGCTTCCCCCTGGGGGGAAGCTGTCGCCGCCCTAAGGCGGTGACTGATGAGGGGAACAACCCTGCAAATCAAGGACATTTCCCAATTCTTCGATGCGGTCCCCTCATCCTGTTAGTGAAGGTGTGATCGCCCCCGGCGATCAGATGATTCTGATTCGCGGCGCGGAGCACCACCCTTCGGGGCACCTTCCCCCCAGGGGGAAGGCAGGGACCGTACGACAAATTACAATTTGCTAACCTTTACTAAAAAT
>JAFTKE010000153.1 GCA_017456045.1 Oscillospiraceae bacterium | reverse complement strand
GGTGATCAGCTGCGCTGATCACACACCCCTCCGAGCCGCCTTCGGCGGCCCACCTCCCCTCAAAGGGGAGGCTTGAGATACGCACCTTTCCTTAATTAAGTGACATTGGTGTGCGCACTGGTCTCGGAATGACATGACTTACAGCCCCTTATGATCATTTAGACAGTGTGATGTTTCATTCGGCTGCTTTGAAGTTGTAAATGGGGATGATACGCTCCAGGATATCGACAGTGGGGCCGATGTGGGAGATGATCTCGTCGATGCCCTTGTAGGCCATGGGGGCTTCGTCGAGGGTAGTACGATCCACGCAGGTGGTATAGATGCCGGCCATCTCTTTGCGGTATTCCTCCATGCTCAGACGCTTAAAAGCCTCCTTGCGGCTCATGAGGCGGCCTGCGCCGTGGGGCGCGGAGCAGTTCCAGTCGGGGTCGCCCTTGCCGACGCAGATGAGACTGCCGTCACGCATATTGATGGGGATCAGCAGCTTTTGGCCTGCGTAGGCGGCGACTGCGCCCTTGCGAAGGATCATATGGTCGGTGTCGATATAGTTGTGGATCGTGGTGAACTGCTCCACAGGGGTCAGGTCCATGCCGGAGAGGATCACGTCGATCATGGCCTTGCGGTTCAGGGCGGCGAAATGCTGGATGATCTTCATGTCGTGGATGTAGTCGTCGAACAGGCGGCCTTCCACGTATGCCAGATCTTTGGGCAAGCTGATCTCTCGTTCTTTGCGCAGACGGTCGATGGTGGGCTGGATCTCCTGGTAGCGGCCTTCGGCACGGAGCTGGGCGATGGTCTCATCTACCTGATGGCGGGCACCGCCCCAGAAGGCTTTGCGGCCCTCGTCCTGGTAGTATTTTGCCACCTCGTTGCCGATGTGGCGGGAGCCGGAGTGGACGACGATGTACAGGTCGCCGCTTTCGTTCCGGTCCACTTCGATGAAATGGTTGCCGCCGCCCAGGGTGCCGATGCTCTTGCGGGCGCGGGACAGATCCACATAGGGGGCACAACGCAGGGCGGTCAGGTCGATCTGGTCGTTGAGGGGATGCTCTTTCCGGCGCACGTCCCGGCCGCAAGGGATATAGCGGTGGATCAGGGTGTCCAGCCGCTCCAGATCGATCTGTGTTTGCGCGATCCGGACAGTTTCCATGCCACAGCCGATGTCTACGCCCACCATGCCGGGGACGACTTTGTCGGTGATGGTCATGGTGGTGCCGATGGTGCAGCCCATACCGGCGTGGACATCGGGCATGATCCGGATCTTGCAGTCCGCGAAGGCCGGTTGGTCGCAGACGGCCTTGATCTGGGCCGCGGCGGTGGGTTCCAGCTCGCCGGTGTAGCAGATGGCGGTGTTATGTGTTCCGATGATCGGGATCATCGTGATCCCTCCTTTCTTTTGTGTTATATTCGCGTAGGTCGCGGCTTTTAGGATATGCGGTGCGAAAGTCCGATACCAGCTTCTCGTTTTTGCTGATCACCAGTGTCAAGCTGCTGTCCCAGGGGACGATCTCTACTTCTGCCAGTGGGTGTTGGATGGAGATGGGGTTTTCCCAGAAGCCGCTATAGCCGTTCGCAATGGGAAGGGGCTGGTGCTTCAGCACGTCCTCCAGCAAGACCCCCTTTGGAAATCCGGACAGCACGGCCCAGATCCACTGGATATCGTCCTGCTCTACCAGCTTCGTCAGGTCGGATCCGCTGATCCAATCATATCCCCGTTCGTTACACCGATCTTCCATGGGGGTGGGGATGTTGCATTCCACATCGGTGATCAGCCAGTCGTAGTCCAGTTGTGCGTTTTTGATGGCGGAGAAAACATCGCCCAGGTGGGTGTAGAACTTGTGGCTCTTACGGTCGATGGCACCGTAGATCTTGGTGCCTTGGCAGGCTTGCTGTGCATTGCGTTTCCTGCGACAGTCCTTTACATACCAGGCCTCATCACCATAGTGATCCCAGGTGGCGAGGATGCTTTCGGCAGTGAATTTGAGTTCAAAAAAACGGACGGTCAGCCCTAAAAAGAACTCCAGAACGTAGCATTTCTCTTGATCGTCCCATGAAAGCCCATTGACGTGATCATACTTTTGCCCGATCTTTGAAAACAGATCGGCATATCCTGAGGGGGATAGTTGATGAGAGGGGGACGTATCGATGATATTCCCGTCCGGGTCTGTCGATCGGTAGCCGCGGCGCAGGATCGATAGGATGTTGCATCCTTGCAGTTCCAGCGTCAGATGGGGCATCGCATAGCGGTCGTCACCAGGGTTGGCTGGGCAACGGGTGCCGATTTTGAAATCAGCGTAGTTGTGACCCATGACAGTGGCACCTTTGAAAGTCAAACGCAGGTGTTGACCGTCCCAGTCTGCACCGGCCAATTGGGAATCGTGGAAATATAAACAGCTCAGATTGCCACGGTGTATGTACTGATCCATGATGGACACCTCCTTGTGATAGGATAGTATCATGGGGATATGAGAAAATCGTGGAAAAAAAGTTGCGAACTCAGATCTGGGTCTGAGTTCGCAACTTTTTTTGCTTTTCCAGCCGCGCTACCAGGTTTTTGATGAAGTCGTCGGGGAAAATCACCTTGAGCATGGGGCCGAAGGAGAGGACGCGGATCAGGAGTTCGGTCTCGTCCTCCCGCTCGTAGTATAGGGTGATCTTGTAGTGCAGGTCGTCGATCCGCTCGGTCTGCTTGTCCAGGTGGGAGAAGTGGAGCATGACCCGCTCCAGGGCGTTGCGGTCATCGGTCAGCTCCAGGATCAGGATCCGCTTTTTCATGGGCTGGGGACGGTACTCCTCCTGGGTGTAGGGCTCCAGCAGCCAGCAGTCGGTGATCCGGGCCAGGTTGATCATCAGGGCTTCCCGCTTGTTGGCGGAGATCAGGCGGAACTTATCGTCCTTGGGGGAGTATTCCAGCTTGTAGGGGATGCATCGCCAGTAGTGGGGGAGGCCTTTGCCGCCGGTGAACTGGATCCGAAGCCATCGCTTGTGGCGGATGGCGGACAGGATGCAGCGGAACCGCTTGATGTAGCCGGGGTCATGGAAGGGGTCGCCATCGCTGTATCGGTCGAAATACACGAAGGTGTCGGCTGGGTACAGGGGTTCCACATCCTCCAGGCCATCCATGGGCGGGGCGAACAGCTGGATGCGAGGGTCGGCAAGCAGTGCTTTGAGCCATCGTTTTTGCAATGTGGTGATGGGCATCGTCGGCACATGTTCCAGCGGGGTGGAATAGTCCTGGCCGATCAGGGGCCAAGCTTGGGTTTTCAGCGCATCGGGGATGGTCAGGATGCTTTCTTCAAAGCCATGGGTGCGCACGATGTCGTACAGGACCTCCTGGGTCAGGTCGCCCTCCACGGCTTTGGCGAGGATCTTCGACAGGACCTGATAATAGGTCCCATAAACTTCAGAAAACAGCATCACGCATCACCTCCATATAGGCTGTACATCTGCTCCAGATCGGCGTAGAATTTTTGCACCACTGCTTCGTCGGAGCATTCCAGCTTTTCGATGCGGCCGATGAAGGTCCGCAGCCATGGGATCAGCTCTGCGGCATCGTAGGTATCGACGATGTATTTGCAGGTGTTTTGGTCGATGCGCTCCACCCGGCCGTTGCGCTTTTCCCGCTCCAGTCGGCGGGGGATGTGGGGTTCGTCGTCATCGAAGTGGAGGGTCATTTCCAGATGGTCGATGCTGTGGCCGGGGCCGGTGGAGGTACCCCAGGCGTGGGAGCGGAATTTTTCGTGAAAGCCAGCGTAGCGCTGGTGCAGGGGCTCCAAATTGGACGGTTCCACCTTCTGGACGTAGTCCAGCCGGAAGAACATGAGCCGGCGGAACCGGTAGTGGAAGCACAGCAGATGCTGCCGTCCGGCCTGGGTGCTGACGTAGATCTTCAGGGGATAGACCGTATGCTCCACCTGGCCTGCCTTGCTGCGAAGGCTGGCGTTGGTCAGCTTGACCCGCCGATGCGCGCCCATGGCGGTGAGCAGTTGGAGCAGGATCTGGCTGTCCAGGGCGTGGAGCATATAGTGATGCTTGAATCGATAGTGGTCGGGGGCGGCGTCCAGCTTGTCGAGCAATGTTGAGCCGATGACCCCCATAGGGTCCATCTCCGCATAAAAGGCCAGGGCCTCCCACCAGCCGTCCAGGGCCACTGCATCCTGGCTTCGGCGGTAGACCAGCTCACGCCCCCGCTTTTCGGCGGTGAGGATGCCGAGGGCAACGTATTCCTTCAGCTTTTTGCGGATGGTGGAGATGTCCGGCTGATAGTCGCTCTCGAAATGGCGCAGATATCGGTGTGAGAACGCATCCAGGATCTGCTGGGCGGTGAGCGCTTCGGTGCGCAAAAGGTCCAGGATGTAGAAATGGAAGGTCACGTCGCCATCGGTGAAGCTCTTGGCTTTGAAGGCGTTGTACAAGGGATTGCGGGGGATGGAGCGGCTGTCCACGCAGAGGAAGACGTTTTTGCCCTCCGGGGTCTGGCGGAAGCGCATGAGATCTCCCAGCCAGCTTTCCATACGGCGACGCTCGTTGTCATAGCTGCGGGCGCTCTTTTTGTCGTACTCTGTGCGGCTTTTGAAGCCGTAGATGTAGAATTGCCGCATATAGTCCCGGATGCGGTCGAAATTCTTGATCAGCTCGCTGTATGCCATCTGCGTCACCTCCCTTTTTGGTATCTTATCACATTTTGGGGCGGATGGCTATCCCTTCGCGACTTCCCGGAAGGCCTTTTTGTAGAAATACGATGGGTGTTCAAGCAAAGACCCGGAATTGGCGGGCCAATTCCGGGAGCGGTCATAGAGACTGTTTTGTGGAGAGCTGCTTATAGGTGGCGGCGATGAGGATGGCGGAGATCCCTGCCGTCAGCACATCGGACACGGGCATCGAGTACAGCACGCCGTCCAGGCCGAAGGATAGGGGCAGTACCAGTGCGAAGCCCACACCGAAAACGATCTCACGGACCATGGACAGCATGGTGGAGGCCACGGCCTTGCCCATGGCTTGCAGGAAGATGAACGCTGCCTTGTTGACGCAGGCGAAGATCACCATGCACAGGTAGATCCGGAATGCCTTGATGGCAAAATCCGTATAGTAACGGCTCTCGTTGGCGGCTCCGAAGATGGCGATCAGCTGCTGGGGGAAGAATTCCACGATGAGAAACGCTACGACACCCACCAGCGCTTCGCAGATCAGCAGCCGGGTAAAGAGGGCTTTGACCCGGTCAGGTCGTTTCGCGCCCATATTGTAGCCCACGATGGGGATGCATCCGGCAGCCATGCCCACCACGATGGAGATCACGATCTGGAAGAACTTCATGACGATGCCCACCACCGCCATGGGGATCTGGGCGTACTGCGCCTGTCCGAAAATGGAGTCCATAGCGCCGTATTTGTGGATCATGTTGTTGATGGCAGCCATGGCGGCGACCAGAGAGATCTGGCTCAGGAAGCTGCACAGACCCAAGCTCAATGTCTTGCCGGAAACGGCCCAGTCGGGCAGGAGATCCGCCTTGGTCAGCTTGATGGACTTGGTGTGCAGCAGATACCAGACCGCCAGGACTGCGGTGACGATCTGACCGATGACTGTGGCGACGGCTGCGCCCATCATGCCCCATTTGAAAACGAAGATGAAGATCGGGTCCAGGATGATGTTCAGCACCGCACCGGCAAGGGTGGAGATCATGGCGAATTTGGGGTCGCCGTCGGAGCGGATCACCGGGTTCATGGCCTGCCCGAACATATAGAAGGGGATGCCCAGCGCGATCCAGAAGAAGTATTCCCGGCTGCACCGGAAGGTCTCCTCGTTGACCGTGCCGCCAAACATGGCGATGATGGGGTCCAGGAAGATCAGATACAGGGCGGTCAGCACCAGACTGCTCACCAGAGTCATGACGATGGCGTTGCCTGTGCTTTTGCCTGCGTCTTTTGACTTTCCGCTGCCAAGGGCGATGCTGACGAAGGCGCAGCAGCCGTCACCGATCATCACGGCGATGGCAAGGGCGATCACCGTCAGGGGGAAGACCACGGTGTTGGCGGCGTTGCCGTAGGAGCCGAGATAGTCGGCATTGGCGATGAAGATCTGGTCCACGATGTTGTAAAGCGCGCCCACCAGCAGGGAAATGATGCAGGGGATGGCGTACTTGCCCATGAGTTTACCGATCTTTTCTTGGGCTAAAAATGAGTTCTGTTCCATATTTACCTCCTTGGAATGCAAAAAAGTGCGTAAGACCGGTGATCCGGACTTACGCACTTCGTGCTACTCGATGCTTAGATCATATCACAAATTTCGAAAAAGTGTATGCCCAAAATTTCGGAGGAAACTTCCTCTCGTCTTAGGCAAAATACTCAGACACATCCGCCTTGTCGTTGTACTGCTTGCGGACGCGGACGATGATGGAACCGTCCTCCTGCTCCTCCTCGCTGACGATCTGGTAGCGGGTGCGGGTACGGTCCATGGTCTGCTTGTAATGCTCCAGCTCCCTGCGGTTGGTCTCCAGGATGGATGCCTTGCTCAGACCGCAGTCCTCCTTCTGCAGGAACACCAGCGTCTGCTGGATGCATGCGGCTTTGACACGCTTCATTTTTACACCTCCCTCGCTCCGATCGACGGCAGTGATCGGCGCAATATTTGAGAGGTGATGGAGAACGATATGGTCGCCCCGGATGCCGATGGAGCAACGCTCATGCACTCTCTACGACGATTATATCATATTTTTCGCTGGAATTTCAAACGAAAAATTAGATTTCCGCTTGCCGTTTTTCCATGCGCCGCCAGTTTACGAAGCCGTAGAGGTCGTTGACCAGGAACACGATGAAGCAGATGATGACGGAGATATAGGAGATATCCTCCAGGGAGGCCAGCGTCCACAGCGCGATCAGCACGATGTCGTTGGCGGCGTAGGCCAGGGCGAAGTAGGGGCTGCGGCGGAAGGTCAGGTAGACCGCGATGAAGCTGGTGGTGACGGACAGGGTGCTGGGCAGGATGTTGGCGGTGTGGAAATGGACCAGGATGAAGTAGAAGAGGGCCGTCACCGCGGCGGACAGCAGGAGCATCATGTACACCTCACGTCGGTGCAGACGATCCACGGCCACCTCCGCTTTGTTCCCATTGAAGGGGTTTCGCAGCCAGGAGACGAGGGCGAACACCGCCATGGGGGCGGTCATGCCGAGATATGTGATCATCTCGCCGTAGTAGCGGAAGGTGTAGGAGATGATGCCGTACAGGATGCTGAAAACTACCATCAGCAGCTGCCCGAAGGGGTTGCCCTTGGCGTTGAAGATCAGGGAAGTGACACCGATGAGCGAGGCGGCAAGGGTCATGTGGTTTTCCCGGTCGAACAGGAGGAAGGACAGGATGATCGCGGCGGTGGATGCGCTCCAGAGTATGATCTCTGTTTTCGTAAAGTAGTGCTTCATAGGACCTCCAAAATAAAAAAGCATCCGCGACCACATCTTCTAAGACCTAACGATGTGGAAACGAATGCTTCACGCATTTGCTACCCGGTGGCAGCACCATATTCTGGGGTTATTATATCGGGCGGTGGGCAGAAAGTCAAGGAAAAAGACACAGTATCGGGTGGCAGTTCACGCCTGGGATCCTTTATTCGGCGGGCCGTCCCGAGCGCAGCGAGGGAAAAGCAGGGTGGAAGGGGG
>JAFTKE010000152.1 GCA_017456045.1 Oscillospiraceae bacterium | reverse complement strand
ATGCACTTCTCGATGGCATGACGGTCCTTCTTGGAATAGATGAAGAACTCGGTCTGGCGGATGATGCCGTAGGGACCGCCCAGCTTGTTCAGCAGCTTATAGATGTTCACGATCTGGTCCACGGTGTAGGGCTCCACCGACTGCTGACCGTCCCGGAGGGAGGTGTCGGTGATCCAGATCTCCTCAGGCATGGCCATGGGCACCCGGCGGTGGTTGAAGGCCACCTTGGGGATCGTGCCGTAGGAATACACATCCCGGTGCAGGTTGGGCTCTGCCACATCCTGCAGGGAATACTTATAGGACTTTTGCTCCAGAAGATTGGTCTTGGAAGAGATGTCCAGCATAGTTCAGGCTCCTTTCGAGGGTGTTTGCTTCTTTGTTTCAATGTATACAATTATACACGAATATGGGGATTTGTCAATAGTGGAATACAAATGGACGTGTTGCTTGATCTGCAACACGTCCATTGGATCATGATGGTGTTTTATTTCAAGAAAAAGCGGATCATTTTGTCGTAGAGCTTGCGGTAGGGCTGGTAGCGCATGGGCAGATCCAGCCAGAGCTTTTTGTCCACGATGCTTTTATAGTGGGTGAAGGTGTCGAAGCCTGTTTTGCCATGGTAGGATCCCATGCCGCTTTCGCCTACACCGCCGAAGCCCATGGCGCTGGTGGCCAGGTGGATCACACAGTCGTTGACGCAGCCGCCGCCATAGGGGCAGGCTTGGGTGACGCGGCGGATGGTGGCTTTGTTTTTTGAGAAGATGTACAGGGCCAGGGGCTTATCCTGGGCGTTGACCTGGTCGATCACTTGGTCGATGGTCTCGAAGGTCAGCACCGGAAGCACCGGGCCGAAGATCTCCTCTGCCATCACAGCGTCCTCCCAGGTGACGCCATCCATGATGGTGGGGGCGATCTTCAGGGTGGAGGGGTCTGACTCGCCGCCGTGGATCACCTTGGCAGGGTCGATCAATGCTGCCACCCGATGGAAATGCTTGGGGGAGATCAGCTTGCCGTAGAGGTCGTTGGCTTTGTAGTCATCGCCATACTGGCGGAGGATCTCGTCTTTCAGATGGGACAGGAGCTGGTCTTTGATGCTGCTGTGACACAAAAGATAGTCCGGAGCCACGCAGGTCTGACCGCAGTTGAGGTATTTGCCGAAGACGATCCGGCGGGCTGCCAGCTTCAGATCGGCGGTCTCATCCACGATGCAGGGGCTTTTGCCGCCCAGCTCCAGGGTCACGGGAGTCAGGTGGGGGGCGGCCTTCTCCAGCACCAGTTTACCTACGGTCTTGCTGCCGGTGAAGAAGATGTAGTCGAACTTCTCCTCCAGCAAGATGGCGTTCTCTTCACGGCCGCCGGTGATCACGGCGATATGCTCCTGGGGGAAGGCTCCGCCGATCAGCTCCGCGATCAGGGCGGAGGTGGCGGGGGAGTAGGCGCTGGGCTTGATCACGGCAGTGTTGCCTGCGGCGATGGCGTCCGCCAGGGGGTCCAGGGTCAGCAGGAGCGGATAGTTCCAGGGACTCATGATCAGGCAGACGCCGTAGGGGCAGGGCTTCCGGTAGCTGCGGGAGTGGAACTGGGCCAGAGGGGTGGGGACCCGCTGCTCTTTGGCGTAACGGCGGGTATGGCGGATCAGGTAGGAGATCTCGCTGATCACCAGGCCCGTTTCGCACATATAGCTCTCCTGGGTGGATTTCCCCAGGTCGCTTTTCAGTGCGGCGGCGATACGGGTCTCGTTATCGATCAGCAGCTGTCGGATCTTTTTCAAAGTGGCGATCCGGTGTTCCACCGGCAAGGTGGCCCCGGAGGAAAAATAGGCCCGCTGCTTTTTGATGATGGACTGGATCTCTTCTCGTTTCATCATGCTTCCTCCATCACATCGTAATAGAACCGCTCCAGCTCCCGCTTATCCATGAGCCGGGGGACCGGGTAGAGGGGGTTGGCCTCCTTGGCGGCGAAGGAAGCCAAATGGGGGATGTCCTCCTTTTGGATGCCCTTGATTTTCGTGGGGATGCCCATGGCGGCGTTCATCCGGCGGATCGCGGTGATCAGGTCGTGGGTGGCCTGATCTGCGGGGGTGGTCCGGTCTGCCAGGTGCATGGCGATGGCGATGTCCTTGGCCTTTTTATAGATAGAGGAGCCGTAGCTTTCCAGGACATAAGGCAGCAGCACCGCATTGGCAAGGCCATGAGGGGTATGGTAGCGGCCGCCCAGGGAATGGGCGACGGCGTGGCAATAGCCCACGTAGCTCATGGAGAAGGCTCTGCCTGCCCGGAAGGCGGCGGTGAGCATCTGCTTGCGGGCTTCCATGTCGCTGCCGTCCTGGTAGGCTTTCTCGATGTTCTCAGCGATCAGCCGGGCGGCGGTCAGGGCGTCCTCTCGGGTGGACTTGACGGTGGATCTGCCGATATAGGCTTCGATCGCATGGGTCAGAGCGTCCATGCCGGTGGTGGCGGTGAGATGGGGCGGCAGGGTGCGGGTGTTCTCCGGATCCAGGACCGCTGCCTGGGGGATCAGGGGGAAGTCGTTGATCGGGAATTTGTGATGGGTCTTATCGTCGGTGATCACCGTGGCCAGGGTGGTCTCACTGCCGGTGCCGGCGGTGGTGGGGATGGCGATCAGGTAGGGCAGGCGCTTCCAGATCTTCAGGATGCCCCGCATTTTGGGGATCGTCAGCTTGGGGCGGGCGATCCGGGCACCTACTGCCTTGGCGCAGTCGATGGAGGAGCCACCGCCGAAGCCGATCAGGGCCTGGCAGTCCTCCTTTATGTAACGGTCACGGGCCCCTTCCACGTTCCAAATGGTAGGGTTGGGGACTACTTCATCGTAGATGGCGCAGTGGATGTCTGCTTCCTTCAAGACCTTTTTCATGGGCTCCAGGGCACCGGAGGTGTGGAGGAAGCCGTCGGTGACCACAAGGACCCGTCGGATGCCCTGGGTACGCAGAAGGTCGGGCAGCTGGGTGACGTGATCCAGGATCAGGGGCGCGCGATAAGGGAGCAACGGGATCGCCAGCTTGAATACGGTTTGGGAAATGCGGCAAAAGCCGCGCTTGATCAGATTCATGATATCACTCCTTGGAAAAACGTTGACGAATCAACGAACAGCTGGTATTATAGCGCAGCGTGGTTGATTTGTCAACGTTGAGATGGTCGATGAGGATGTGTGACGACCGTGATCCTGTTGAATTTCTGAGTACACCGTAACGCTATGTAGGGAAAGGGCATGGCCAGAAGAGGATGGATCGCCACCGGCGATCGGTAATTCCGATTCACTGCGCGACGCACCGCCCTTTCCGGTGAGTTTGCCGTGGCAAGCTCACATGAATGCGTCATTTTCCGCAAATCGTATGCGATTTGCGGCGGAAAGGGCATGCCCTTTCCCTACATGACGTTTTGGTAAACTGCCTGATAAACAGGGAAATGCCTTGCGATTCGGACTCCCCCCGCCCCACTGCGCTTCGCTTGTGGGGCACCCCCCTCATAAATGAGGGGGGCAAGGGGCGTGGGTTTGAGGGAGGGTCAAGTCCCTCCCCTACAGAGCGTGGGCTTTCTGCCCGATAAACAGGGAGCTGATGGATGATCCTTAAGTCCCGGCGGGGGAGGGGTAGGTCTGGGTCATGTTCAGAAGGTCGCCCTGGAAGACCAGCTTCAGATCGGTGAGGCGGTGTAGGTCCTTAGGCAGGTATAGCGTGCTGCTCTTTTTCAGCCGGGTGGCTTTGCAGCGCTGCAGGACCTCCGCCACGAACTGAGAGCAGAAGTAGCGCCCCTTCCAGCGGCTGGGGATGTGGATCAGGCTCAGCAGCAGTCCCCAATAACTATAGCGGAGAGTGGAACGATGCTTGACGAAGTTTTGCAGCAGATCTTTGACCCGGTCGTATACTGCCTGCGTCACCTCCAGCTCGTACAGTGCGCAGGGGAAGGGTGGGCGGTCTGCTTTGCAATAACGGGCGATGTCCTCCACGATGAAGCCTTTCACCACGAAGCTGTAGAAGGTGTTGGTGTCCTCCTCCAAACCGACGCTGGCGTGGCTGTAGGGGAAGCGGGTATAACAGCTCAGGGCCTTGGCGTCCAGGCCTGGGAAGCGGGTCAGAAGGATATAGATCTTTCGGGTCATGAGAGATGCTCCTTTCCGATAAGGCGGCGATGTAGTATCGGTTTCGAAAAAACCGATAAAAAGATAAAACGAAACTCCGTACGAGTAGTGTATCATCTTTTTCTGCGATAGTCAAGCCCTATCTCAATATCCCCATATTTCGTCAGAGCCATACCTGCCGCTATCGTTATCTTTGATGATCTTCCAGGAAAAACGTGGGATATTCTATGTGAAACGTAGATTTGTGGGATATCTCTTTACAAATCGTCGAAAATGGTATATGATTAGCGTGATATAGTGAGAGGAGTAGGTGCCATGGATCATTTCGTCGATTTCATTACGAATCCCTTTTTGCTGGCTGGCATTTTCGGATGGTGCGTCGCACAGGTGGTGAAAACGATCATTTATGCCATCATCAACCGGACGTTCGATATCGGCCGCCTGTTCGGTGACGGTGGTATGCCCAGCGGTCACTCCGCCACGGTCACTGCCACGGCCCTGATGGTGGGGCTGGTGCAAGGGTTCGGCACGGTGGAGTTCGCCATCAGCTTCATCCTCGCTACTGTCGTCTGCCATGATGCCACCGGTGTTCGCCGTGAGACGGAAAAGCAGACGTACTTGATCAATGAACTGGTGCAAGCCTTCAGTGAGCTGTCTGAGGACAAGCTGCCGGAGGTGAAGCTGAAACAATTCGTGGGCCATACACCGATCCAGGTGATAGCCGGCATTTTGGTGGGAGTCGTCACCGCATCGGTCATGTATTTGCTGATGTTCTGATCCCGCCGGAGAGAGAAGAGAGTATATGAGAATTTTATTGACTTCCGACCTGTATACCACGGATACCAACGGCGTGGTCACATCGGTCAAAAATCTTACGGAATCGTTGGAGGCCCGGGGACATGAGGTGCGGATCCTGACCATCGCCGACGAGATGCACAGCTATCGTGTGGGCAAGGTGTTCTATATCCGCTCGATCCCACTGGGGGCGGTGTATCCGGATGTGCGGATGGCTACGTCTTATCGGCATCGCCTGATCAAGCAGCTGGTAGACTGGAAGCCGGATGTGATCCACAGTCAGTGCGAGTTCTTCAGCTTCCAATTCGCCCATTATATCGCCAAGAAGACCGGGGCACCGATCGTCCATACGTATCACACCTTGTATGAGCAGTATGTGGGCTATGTGATGCCCTTCAAGAAGACCGGTGAGAAGCTGGTGGCGAAATTCTCCCACCAGAGATTGAAGAAGGTCCAGCATATCATCGCCCCCACCCGGAAGGTGGAGGATACTCTGCGGGGGTATGGGCTGGAGGTGCCGATCAGCGTGGTGCCCAGCGGCATCCGGCTGGAGCAGCATGGAGACCGCTTCACGCCCCAGGAACGGGCGCAGAAGCGGCAGGAGTTGGGCATCGATCCTGATAGCCGTGTCCTGGTGAACGTGGGGCGGCTGGGTACTGAGAAGAATCTGGACGAGCTGGTGCGGTTTTTCGCCCAGTCTCTGGATCGGGTGCCGGATCTGCGGTTCCTGATCGTGGGCGATGGGCCTGCCCGTGAGGGGCTGGAGAAGCTGTCCAAGGAACTGGGTGTTGAGGATCGGGTGATCTTCACTGGTATGGTGGCCCCGTCTGCGGTCCAGGAATATTATCAGCTGGGCGATGTGTTCGTCAGTGCTTCCACCAGTGAGACCCAGGGCCTGACCTATGTGGAGGCCTCTGCCAACGGTCTGCCTCTGCTGTGCCGTCAGGATCCCTGCCTGCGGGATGTGATGGTCTGCGGGGAGAATGGATATGATTATACCGACGTGGAGAGCTTCCAGCAGGGGCTGGAGAAGATCTTCGCCGATGAGCAGTGGCGTGTGGCTGCCGGTGAACGGGGACGCCAGATCGCTGCCGGGTATGGTAAGGAAGCCTTTGGCGATGCTGTGATCGAGGTCTATGAGAAGGCCCGCGATCTGGTGAAGTGCTGAGAAAAGGGGCAGAAGATGGACCGTATCGTGACCATGGTGCTGAAGAACCTGCCCATCGTGCCGGGGGCATGGATCAAGCTGTGCCGCTATGCCAAGCACACGGATAAGTACCCGGAGCTGGAGCGTTACCGACATATCCAGTACATACTGAAAAAAGCGATCAAAGGCGGCAACATCGATCTGGTGGTCAGTGGCACCGAGAACATCCCCACCGAGGGTGGTTTCCTGCTGTACTCCAACCATCAGGGGATGTTCGACATCCTGGCGATCGCCGCTACCTGCGATCAGCCCTTGGGCGCTGTGCTGAAGAAGGAACTGAAGGATATCCCCTTCCTGAAGCAGATCATCGCCTGCACCAAGTCCTTCCCCATGGATCGGGAGGATGTGCGGCAGTCGTTGACGGTGATCAAAAGCGTGATCGAGGAAGTGGAAGCCGGACGGAATTATCTGATCTTCCCGGAGGGGACCCGCAGCAAAAGCACCAACGATCTGCTGGAGTTCCACAATGGCAGCTTCCGGTGCGCAGTCAAGAGCAAGTGTCCGGTGGTGCCGATCGCACTGGTGGACTGCTACAAGGTGCTGGACCAGAAGGGGAGCAAGCCTTTGCGGGTGCAGATCCACTATCTGGAGCCGATCGGCTATGAAGAATATAAGGATATGAACACCAAGGAGCTGGCAGCGTTGGTCCGGGAACGGATCGAGGCGAAGGTCAAGGCTTGTATTTGAATGATCGATAGAAAGACCGGGCTGCCTCAGGCAGCCCGGTTCGATTCGTTTAGGGGGATCGACATATATGTAGGGAAAGGGCATGCCCTTTCCGCCGTAAATCGCATTCGATTTGCAGGAAATATCGTGATTT
>JAFTKE010000151.1 GCA_017456045.1 Oscillospiraceae bacterium | reverse complement strand
TTTTTTTATACTATGGCTGTAATTATTGCAGGAGGCAGCGAGATGTATTTTACCAGTTTCCGGCAGGATGGCCGATTGACCGTTGCTTTGACCGGGGAGATCGATCATCATCATGCTAAACACTATATCCGATCCATCGCGGCGAAGATCGAAGCATATGTACCAAGTGTGTGTATCCTGGATTTCAAAGAAGTGAGTTTCGTAGATTCATCTGGGATAGCAGTGGTGATCAATGCGCTGCGCAGCATGACTCAGATCGAAGGGACTTTGGTCCTGTCCGGGTTGGCGGAGCAGCCTATGAAGGTGTTTCGTGCATCCGGCGTCGATAAACTGGTACAGATCAAGGAGGCAGTATCATGAAGTTTGAAAACCATATGACATTGGATTTTCCCAGTAAGTCCTGTAACGAGGCATTCGCGCGGTCTGCGGTGGCTTGTTTCGCGGCTCAATTGGATCCGACAGTGGAGGAACTGGGAGATATTCGGACAGCTGTATCTGAGGCGGTGACCAACTGTATCGTCCATGCGTATCCGGATGAGCTGGGCGTCGTTACGGTGCGGTGCAGGATATTGAAGGGGCAGATATTGGACATCGTGGTCAAGGACAAGGGAGTCGGGATCTCTGACGTGGAGCAAGCGCGCAGACCGATGTTCACCACGGGAGGGGCTGATCGGAGCGGGATGGGGTTCACGATCATGGAAAGCTTCATGACGGATCTCGACATCACATCAGAACCAGGCAGGGGGACCACAGTACATATGCGTCGGAAGCTGCAACGTCGAAAATGAGCAGGACGGAGGAGTTGATCCGTTTCGCGCAAGACGGCGATGAGAATGCCAGGTCGACCCTGATCACGGAAAATTCTGGCCTTATTTGGGCGGTCGCAAGACGATTCATTGGGCGAGGGACGGAGACGGAGGACCTTTATCAGTTGGGGTGCCTTGGATTCTTAAAAGCTGTGGAGGGTTTCGATCCAAGCTTTGGGACCCAGTTCTCTACTTACGCCGTACCCAAAATATCCGGCGAGATCAGGCGTTTCCTGCGGGACGATGGAGCGGTCAAGGTGTCCAGGACCTTGAAAGAGCAGGCGATGACCATCAAGACCATACGGAACCATTTGATCGCAATAATGGGAAGAGAACCGACCATCCAGGAGATCTCCAGACAGACTGGATTCTCACCAGAACAGATCGCTGAAGCGGAAACGGCTACAGCAGGTACGGAGTCGATCAGCCGTCAGATCGGGGAAGAGGGGTTTTCCCTGGAAAACATACTCGCCGATCCAGTTTCCGAGGAAGTGTTGTTGGAAAGGATCGCTCTGCGACAGGCGATCGAACGATTGGGGGAGCGGGAAGCATTGGTGGTAAAGCTGAGGTATTTCCATGGATTGACCCAAGAAAGGGTGTCGAAGGTCCTGGGGGTCAGCCAGGTGCAGGTATCCAGGATAGAAAAGAAAGCGATCGCTCATCTCAGAGAATCGATGGGATGATCACACTTAGGTTAAAATAAGACTCCGTCCCAGGCCCGGGACGGAGTTTTTATATTAGAATATGGTGCGATATGCCAGTTCCACTGCATCAGCATCTGGCCTGCAATCGAGGTGATAGATCGGGACCCCAACAAGTAGATCCTGGTATAGGGACGTGATCTTGTCCATGAATGAGCTGTCCCAACTGTTGATGAGGGTCTGACTGAACAATGGGATGAACGCATCAGCTCCAGCGCGACGGATGCGATTCTTTTCGCTTTTGTTCAGAATAAAGATCCCGGCGATGGGTGCTTGGCCTGGTTCGTAGATACCGGAAGAACCGGATAGGGGAGAGCCACCACCGTAGAATCGATCCCCGCGTTTCATGATCACACACCGGTCACCGTTGAGTATCTCGGCGCAGAGATGTCTCTTCCAAAGATCAGCTTGTGTAGACTTTCCTGCACCGGAGGGGCCTGTGAATAGTACAGCCGCATCATTGATGCGGACGACTGAACTATGAAGAAGGAACGCATCCCGTTTCAATAGTATCCGTTCGATACAGATCAAATGGATGCAATGAAGGACGGAAGTATAATGGTCCCATAGGGCGGCTGGATAGAATAGGGTGTTTTTATCTTCAGGAGTCAGCAAACAAGCGACTTGGCAGCCGTCATCGGGTCGATGCAAAGGATAGATATGTAGCCACTGTGATCCGTCGGTGTATACTATCGTGCCCCTGTTGTCGTGGAACGAAGGAAATTGCGGAACGATCGGTGAACGCAACATGGCGATCTTGAATTCTGCATCGATGTTTCCGTCATCCTCACACAGAAAAGGGATGAATTCATCCGGCAGCCCAACGGGGGCTGCCGGGTCGAATTTGATAGTGATATCAGAAAAACGGATACAAAAGGATGATCCGGTCATCATCAGGAGAACAGTGCGACGCCGCCACCTGCGCTGGAGCCGGTCGCAACACTGGTGTGGAAGCAGATGCCGTCTACGACGCGTCCTTCCAGCGCCAAGGAACATCCGTCACTGGAGATGAATCCGCCGACACGAGCCAAGTTTTTCATGCTATTGGTGGAATCTGGATCGTTCAGCACATCCTTATTGGCCGGCAGGGTGGGATCGTTATAGATCTTGATCGAGCATACTGCGATAGACTGGGTCATCGCGTAACGCTCTACGCAAAGGATAGGTTTTTCGTACTTTTTCTTCATAGGACGATCTTCCCTTCGTAGCTGCCTCGAGTATTCTGTCTTGATAAGGGCATGGCGTCGATGCATAACGATAACGACACGAACAGATTATCACTCAAAGAATTCTCTAGTGTATTATAATGCTTGTTCGAGATATTTGCAACACTTTTTTAAATATTTATTTAATTATTGATGAAACGCACGAAAAACCATCGAAGTATTATCAAAAACAACGAAACTCTTGGCGACCATGCTGGTGGAAATCCATTGGATCTTGTTCCTATTTACAAATCTCAGGAAAAAATGATATCGAGTGGAAATTTAGTTTGACCGCTGGCAGTCAGGATGGTATAATATCGATGATATGTCGTTATTTTGGAAGAGTGTTTCGAAAAAGGAGGTGGAGCGGTGGTAAGGAAAGACGATCCCGGTGGTCGAAGGCTGATCTGGCCTATTTTTGGTGTGATCATCGGACTTGTTTTGATAGGCATATGTTCCTGGTCCTTGATCGGACGATCCGATGATGGACCACAGAGCGAACAAGGACCTTGGCTTGGTTCTCCTTCACTGGTCGTGGATTCGAGATCGAGGCTCGCACCAATGCGGTGGATTCTGGTCTCATCATGGTGAAGGTATATCAGACCGCCGATCTTACGTTCGATGCCAATGGCGATCCGAGCAACCTGGATACAGCGACAACTGAGACCATCATCCCGCTTATCACTGAGTTCGATAACGGCAACACCATCGATGGATCCTTCAGCTCTAACAATGATGGCGCAGAAAGTATCTATCAGGTCCCGCTGATCCGCTATTACAGTGAGACGACTACGCCCAAGGATTATACTGTCGTGATCTACGGTATCGAGACCCTGGACTACGATAACGGTCAGGATCACGTGGATACCTATCTCCATCTGGATGGTATCCGGATCTACAGACCTCTCGGGGCGAATAACAGTGAGTATGGTGATCAGACCATGGCCAACTTCGAGGAAGTGCGTGACCTGATCGTCGAAGGAAAGATGTTGGCCTGCAATTACAGTGCCGATGGTCTCACTGCCGGTGCCGGTACAGTCACTTGGACGGAGAAGTTCAATAACACTGGCTATGATGGTGAAGAGACCTATGTTGGTAATTCTGTTTCTTCTGTCAACGATTACCTGGTCGAAGGTCCCAACAACGAGGTCTATATCGACGGTTCCTTCACCAATGGCGCATTGGCATTTTATGTACATCGTTATACTCAGGGAAACTATGCCGCGTATGAAAAGGATCTTCAGATCGCGGCCAGAGCCATCGATGTTGGTCTTTACTACGGTGCCGCCAGCACGGGCATGAAGGCGAATCTCTACGTTGGTGTCATCGATACTTCCGGTGCAGCATCCTGGCTGTTCCTGGGCACGGTATCCAGTGCGACTGAACAGTATTATAAGATCCCCTTCGAGCTTTGCCCCACGGTGACACTGGACGACGGTGTGAAGTATCATCAGGTAGTCATCAAGGTCGCCTCTGCCGATCCTGAGATCCCCGCGATGGTGTCCTTCACCGGGATCAAGCGGACCAGCGGCCTCGTGCTGAGTGGTGCCCAGTTCGATGCAGCAGATCTTGGTGAGAATGGTACAGCTGTCGCCGAATCTGGATCCAGCACTTATAGCTTGCTGAACAGACTGAGCGTCCAGATGGCTTCCGATACCATCATCGACAAGAATGAAGTGGAGCCCGGTGCCGGATTCGATACCGCTTCCGATGATTCCGAGACCACCACGCCCACCATCACGCCCAAGTATCCTTCCTTGTCCTTGGATGGTGAGGTCATCTACAACATCTATTACACTGTGGAGGACCTGGAGGGCGTTTCTGTGGAGGACATGGGTCTTCTGGTCTTCGACACTGAGCGCACTGATGGTACTGTTTTCGATGCCACCGATGTGATCTCTGGAGCGGCCTATTCCGAGTCCGACGGTTACTACAGAGTCCACACCAACGGTATCCCCGCTAAGAAGCTGGGCGATACTCTGTATTTCAAAGTTTACGCCAAGTTGGCTGATGGAAGCTATCTCTATAGCCGTATGGTGAACTATGATACGGTCCAGTACACCGAGGACATCTTCGAGAAGTCCAGCAATGATGCCATGAAGGCGCTTTGCGTGGCCTTGCTGGACTACGGTGCAGCGGCACAGCTCCACTTCGGGCATAACACCGATAGCCTGATGAATGCTGGGCTCACTGCTGAGCAAAGGGCATGGGTCAGCGAGTATAACGCCGATATGGTGGCTGAGATCCTTACTGTTGATGTTGAGAAGTCGGGGGATCTCGCCGCTACGGATGCTGGCTTTGCGAACATCTATCCCTCTGTTTCCTTTGACGGTGCGTTCACCATCAATTACTATGCTGAGGTCGATAGGACGGTCGCCGATGAGGTCACCTTCTACTACTGGACTCAGGAGGATCTCCAGTATGCTGATGTGCTGAGCGTTTTCAACGCCTCCGGTTCTTTCGCGATGGAACAGCTCTCCGACAGCACCTATGGCTGCTGCTATCAGGATATCGCGGCAAAGGAGATCAATGAGCCCGTGTATGTCGCGATGGTCTATACCGTGGATGGCGTGACTTATTGCTCTGGTGTGATCGGCTATAGCGTTGGTGCGTACTGCGAGAACCGTTTCCAGAACTACGACAGCGAGACTATGCGTGATTTGGCGGCTGCGACTGCCGTTTACGGTCACTATGCAGCGCAGTATTTCGTGAATTGATCCCGATATCCCCCTGCTCCGGGCGACCGGGGCAGGGGGTGGGGGATATCTGAAATACGCTATGAGAGGAGAATCATTTTGAATAATAAATATGTTAAGATGGCTCTGGTGGCGCTTCTGTGTGTGGCTATGATCCTGCCTTTCGTTTCTTTTGAAAGCGTGGATGTTTCGGCAACGGGGAATTACAGCGGCGCTGTCATCGATACCACCGATGCTCCCAATGGAGTGAAGCTGTCCATTCTTGGCGACAGTATCTCGACTTATCAAGGCGTTTCCAATGACGTCAACGCCAACTCTACCATCGGCAAAAATGCTGTATTCTATTCTGAGGCCCGTGACGACGTGGCCAGCTACAATTATTTCGTCACCCGGAAGGATACCTGGTGGCAGCAGGCTGCGGATACTTTGGACATGGATGTGCTGGTCAATAACTCCTGGTCTGGAAGCCGGGTCTTTGGTGACGGCACTGATACTACTGATCCGGAAGGTACGGCTCCTTTGGCAGCCTGGAAGGGGCGCTGCATGCAGCTCCATGATGATGCCGGGACCAATGCTGGAACGAAACCGGACATCATCGCTGTCTATATGGGGACCAATGATATCAAAGCGCATTCTGGGATCGATACTTTTGGAGACAACCAAGCCGCGATGATCGCTGAAGGCGAGGATACGTCCGATACTGATTTCCAGTATCCTTTTTCGAAGTATGTCCGCATGGTCTACAATATCTTGACCACATATTCCAACGCTGAGGTCTATTTGTTCACCTTACTTCCTCATGAAGGTCAGACTCAGGTCCACAGAACAGCGATGACTCAGTTCAATCAGTCCGTTCGCGATCTGGTGACTTACTATCAGGGCAAGGGGAAAGCGGTCTATTTGGTCGACCTGTATAATGACAGCGGCATCACATCGGATTTTTCTGTGATCGACCGTTACCTTGGTAATTCTCTCCATCCCAATGATGCTGGAATGGATTGCATCACCAATTGTTTCGTTTCTTCCATCCTTCGAAACAGCAAGTATTTCAATTCTTCCGATTTCTGCTCCATCGAATATGATCTTGATGATGTTTTCGTCGATGGTGGTAATGTCGGTGCTGTCAGGCTCTCTGATGCTTCTTCTGATACGAAGTAGGGCTTGCTGAAAAACAAAAAAATAGTTCTCTAATGCCCCATGATTTCTAAAAAAACGGAATAAAATGCAATAAAACATTCCAATTTCCATCATAATGTGCTATAATAAATGCAGCCAAAAACGCAGGTTTCTCCTGA
>JAFTKE010000010.1 GCA_017456045.1 Oscillospiraceae bacterium | reverse complement strand
GGTTGTTGATGCCCCAGCCCTTCATGCGCTCTACCGTGTAGCCCAGCTGCTTCAATTTCGCCTGCTCCTGCTCATACTGCTTCAGCTGCAGATCGAACCGAGCCTGCTTCTCGTCCATGTAGAAGGAATAGTTTCCGGAATAGAACTCTGCGTGACCATCCACGATCTCTATCACCCGCTGGGCGATCTGGTCGATGAAGTAACGGTCATGGGAGATCGCCAGCACGGTCCCCTTGAACTCCTTGATGTACTTCTCAAGCCATTCTACACTTCGAAGATCCAAGTGGTTCGTTGGCTCATCCAACAATAAGATGTCCGTCTTCTCCAGCAGCAGCCTTGCAAGGTTCATCCGGGTCTTCTCGCCACCGGAGAGGCTGTCGAACAGCTGTCCTCTCTGCTCAACAGTGATCCTCAGACCATTGCAGATCTTATCCACATCCACATCCATCTCATAGCCGCCACCGGACTGGAACGCGTTCGTCAGCCGGTCATATTCCCGAAGCTGCTCCTCCGAGGCCCCGGACAACATAGCCTCCTCCAGCTTCTGCATCTTCTTTTGGAGGCGGATCAGATCTTCATAAGCCGACCGAAGCACATCCTCCACGGTGTAGCCCTCTGGGAATTTAGGGATCTGGGAGATCAGGCCGATCCGCTTGTTTGGATCGACGAACACCTCGCCGTCATCATAGTCCATCTCCCCGGTGAGGATCTTGAACAGCGTGGTCTTCCCGCAGCCGTTCCGGCCCAGTATCGCCACACATTCCCCCTCCTGGATATCGAAAGACAAGCCCTCCAGCAGGTTCTCACCGATCACGAAAAACTTCGTTAGATCCTTTACTGATATATCTACCATGGCATTTCTCCATCAATATAGGTACGCAACGCCCCTTCGTCTTTACGGACGAATGCATCCTGCATTTTGTGTCAAACTCTGCAGTCATGATCTGTCACCCACCCAGGTCACTGACCATTTCCTTCAGCTCATCCAATGTATACAACAGCTCCAGCGCTTGGAGCATGGCATTGGCGCTCATATGCTCCGGAAGCTCCAGTTTCTTAAGCAACGCCAGACGTTTTTGCGCAGAATCCTTCCCACCGGAAAGGCCCAGCTCCACAAGATCCTGCTTTGTGATGCCCGCCACAGGCGGCAGATCCTGCCCCTCGATGGTGGCTCCACATCTGTACAGCGCCTCCAGGATCACATCCCGGGCCATCCCTTCCACGCCAAGCTTTCCTTCCTTGCCGGGAGCAGCCTTGCGTCGCTCTTTTCCATAAATATCTGGGATATAAGCATGCTTCAGATATCGCCCAGGAATCGCGCTCTTCATATGATTACGGATCACGAATCCCGCGCCATCGGGATCAGTGAACACGATCAACCCTCGCTTTTCTGCCACACGGCGCAGCATGCTCATCTTTTCCCTGTCTTTGAATATCCCAAATCCAGACGTCTCGAAGATCGGTGCGTCTACGATCTGACTCAAGGTATTTTTATCGTAACGCCCCTCCACGACGATCGCCTCTTTGATCCGGATCATGCTCTCGCCTCCTGCGCCAGCTGCAATATCAGCAGTTCCAATAGCCGCTCCGGCTCGTCGAAAGAGGTCTTCATCCGATAGTCTGTCTCCAGCACCAGCTCCGCGGCCCTGCGACAAAACTCCGGCCGGAACCGCCGTGCCGCATCCATCGTCTTTTGGGCAGGATAGCTGCCCATGCCGCACAGCGACATCAATTCCCCCGCTTGCTTGCCGTTGTCAAGCAGGGTCCGTGCCGTCCCCAATCTGCGAAAATGACTTCCGACCGCTCCCAAGATCGCGATCGGCTCCTGCTGCATCTTCAGCAGCTGCTGCAGCTTCTGCAAAGCAGCACCATATTTCCCAAGCCCCAGCAGATCCGTCATCTGGAATACCACCGCGTCCAGCACCGGCTCCGTCACCGCATCGATATCCGTCTTTTTTATGGTATCCGCGCCGGAATAGGCGCAGATCTTCTCGATCTCCCCTGACAGCGCTGTCATGGTCCCACCGGTGATCTCCATCAGATAAGCGCATAGATCATTTCCGATCTTCTTACCCTTAGCTGCAAAATGACGGCTGATCCAGGGTATCAGGTCCTTTGGTTCCTGCTTAGCGAATTCAACGATCTGGCCATGCTTGCTCACTGCGTCCCACAGCTTCTTCAGCCTTTTATCCGGCTTCCATGCTGTGGTCACATAGGTGAACACCACAGTACAGTACTCCGGGATGTCGCTTATGATCTCAATGATCTTATCCCGATCATCTTCCCGCATCTTGAATAGGTCGATATCCTCCACCTGGACGAAAGTGCGCTCTGCCATCATGGGAAGATTCTCCACCGCATCCGCAAAAGAACGGATATCGAAGGTCTCATCGGTCAGCCGGTGGTAGTTGAAGGATTCCGTCAACTCATCCAGGACCTGCTTTTTCATAGCGTCCAGGTAATGGTCCAAAAGGAACTGTTCTTCCCCGTGGAAAAAATAGAGCGTCCCTATATTTTTTGCCCGGATCGCCGCTTTCAGACCGTCGAATGCGGACGTTTCCTTCTTCTGCTTTACCATGCTGTCACCTCCTGAAAATGATCGTCCCATTCTCATCTGTACGGTAGACCGTACATCCAAACGCCTCAAGTCGCTCTAAGACTACCTCATTGGGATGGCCGTAATGATTATCTTCACCCACTGATATGAACACATACTCCGGCCTGGTTGCTTCCAGCAACGCTTCCGATGTGGAGCTTTTAGACCCATGATGCCCCGCTACCAGCACGCTCACCTGCGGGATCTGCTTCTGGTATACCAAAAGCTTCTCCCCAAGCGCATCCATATCTCCGGTGATCAGTATATCATGATCTTCCGCCCGGAACAAGACAGAAAGACCACTTTCATTACTGGAAGTAGAGGACAACGGCGCATATACCGTCAGCTCATTATCCGCCCAGCTCAAAGTCAGATCCCGTCGGATGAAGATCTCAGCACCACCACAATAAGGCAGCAGTTGATCCAGGATCTCACTATCATCCACCGCATCCGGCAGGTATACCGTGTCCGCCGGTACTCTGGAAAGCAGATATGCCACACCACCTGCATGGTCCCGGTCATAATGGGTGACGATCACTCCATCCAAATGGGTGATCCCCTGGCTCAATAACGTCTCCGCGGCAAGATCTGCCGAAGCTGTATCAGAGTCACCGCCGCAATCCACCAGATAGGATCTCCCATCCGCCTGAAGGAGGACGCATTGTCCCTGGCCCACATCCAGAACAGTGATACGGCACCGATCCATCAAAGGCTCCATCCAGGAAAGCCCCAGCGCCACGCAAAGGCCAAGCACACCACAGCAGATCAAAACGTGAGGCTGCCGGTCCTTGCTGATCAAGAATATCATCAGCAGTCCGTAGCACAGCACCAGCCACAATACTATATAGATACTGCTGGTATATACGGCGGACAAGGGGATCCCTGCCAACAACTTGGAGACCACCAGCACATACCGGATCGGCCAGGATATGATCCACGCGATCGCAGTCGCTGCCCATCCCCAGAAAAAAGAGACCAGACACACCAGCATGATGCCATAAAATATGGAACTGATCACCCACAGCGTCAAAAGGTTGGTAACGATACCTACGATGCTCACTGCGCCAAAATAATACGCGACCAAAGGTGTCGTGAAGAACATGGCGCTGACCGTCACAGAGATACCACTGGACAGCCAGCTGCGGATGCGGACCCGAAACTGCTTCCCTTTCCAGTCCTTCCAGAAGGTGGCCCCATCGATCCAGCCCTTGATACGTTCGGAAAACAGAAAGATCCCCGCCATACACCCTACAGATAGCTGGAAACTCACCGAAGTACAGACCAGTGGATCGACCACCAGCATCACCAGCGCAGAAAAAGACAACGCCGTAGGAGGATCATATTCCCTGTTGAACAGCAGCGCGACCATCATCAGGATCTGCATGATACAGGCTCGTGTGATAGACGGCGTGAATCCAGCGACCGCAGCGAACAAGATCATGACAGGGATACCGATCAATGCCGTGGATATCCTCCTGCGCAACGTGAATAGGTAGACCAAGGAGAACAAAATAGATACATGTAGACCGGACACCGCGATGACATGGCTGATGCCGCTGAGTTTGAAGGCCGTGTTCGTCTCATAGTCCACTCCCGACCGGTCTCCCAGCAGCAAAGCCTTGGCAAAGAAGGCCGTGTCCTCCGGGAAGAAAGCATCGATCCGTTCTGTCAGCGTCCTTCGAAGCACAGCAGGAAGATGCCTCCACAGATCCGTCTCCTTCTCTGTCACAGCAGTTTCCGATTTTTGATAGGCCAAAAAGATGATGCCATTCCCCCGGTGATATGTGGCCTCCTGCGCACCATCCCGGGTCAGTCGCAATCGGAAAGATCCACGGATCTCATCCCCTGGCGAAAGAGCCTCCTGTCCATTCAAATAGATCAGCGCGGGATACTCTTTTCCTTCCAGTGTGAGCTTCCCTTCCACAGCCTGACCATAGTCTGTCTCATAACTATAGTCCGTAGCTATGGCGACCACAGGAACTGTCTTCCCGTCCGCCGCCTTTGCGCCCTCCATGAAGATCGCATCATATCCCAGGAACCAGCCTATACCCAGGGATAGGCCCAGCAGGACCGCCGTGATCGGACGCAGCAGCATATGTCGTTCCCGGAAAAGGAACGTCAGAATACACGAAGCTGCCGCCAGTACTGCCACGATCCAAATACCGTCCCAGTAATGATACGCGCCGATCACGCAAGCAGCACCAAAGCCGATCGTGGACCACATGAGCCGCCTCATATCCTACGCCCCTTCCACACAAAATAAATGCCGCTATGTATCGATCCGATACGAAGCGGCATGATCCTCTTCAGTTATCCTTCCCGCCCAAGCAACTGATCCACGGATACATCCAAAACATCTGCCAGCGCATTCAACTCGATGTCAGAGACGGGACGCTTCTGGCCCTCCAAAAGCGATAGCGCAGAAACGCTGATATCGATGCCGGATAACTGCAGCTTTGCAAGCAGCTCCACCTGTTTCATCCCCAGGGCCTTCCGTGCCGCGGTGACTCTCGCGCCGCAAATGTTGCGGTCACCCAGCTCCAACTTTCTTGGCTTCAAGCTGCTCACCTCCATTTGACAACATTATATGCCGAAAAAGGGATGTCATATTTCGTATTACGAAATATTAAAAAAAGCCATGTGACCCAACCGGATCACATGGCCTTCATATGAACGATCAGCCGATCTTAGAAGAGACGAAGTCGTCCACCATAGCCAGCGCGTTGTCCACCTTCGTGGCATCCTTGCCGCCGCCCATAGCAGAATCAGGCTTGCCGCCACCGGAGCCACCACAAGCGGTGCAGACCAGCTTCACCAGGTCGCCAGCCTTGATGCCCTTGGCGATGGCCTCCTTGCCACACACGGCAAGGAACGTGACCTTCTCTCCATTGACAGTAGCCAGGACCGCCACCACGGAAGCATCCTTGTCCCGCAGGTTATCGCCCATCTGACGCAGCTTGCCGGGATCGCTTTCAGGGACCATGACCGTCAGGACCTTGAGACCGCCCACATTGTGAGCGCCCAGCAGGAACCGATCCGTCTGACCCGCCACCTCACGAGCCTTGAAGGATTCGATCACCTTCTTCAGCGACTTGACCTCCTCCAGCTGCGCGCGGATCCGATCAGTCAACTCACCGGGCTTCGTCTTAAGCTGAGCGCAGACACCGTAGATCAGCTCACGATTCTTAGCCATATCAGCCAAACACGCCTTACCGGTGACAGCCTCGATACGGCGGACACCGGAAGCCACAGAACCCTCGCTCTCGATACGGAAGGGGCCCACCTTCGCGGTATTATCCAAATGGGTACCGCCGCAAAGCTCGATGGAGTAGCCACTCATGTTGACCACACGGACGGTATCACCATACTTTTCGCTGAACAGCGCGGTAGCGCCCATGGCCTTGGCCTCGTCGATAGGCATCTCCCGGGTCTCGATACCATAGCCCTCCAGAATAGCTGCCTGGACGATCTCATCCACCTTGGCCAGCTCCTCGCCGGTCATGGCAGAGTAATGGGTGAAGTCGAAACGCAGACGATCAGGCTCCACAAGAGAGCCCGCCTGGTGTACATGATCGCCCAGAACACTGGTCAGCGCCTTCTGCAGCAGGTGGGTAGCGGAGTGGGCACGCTTGATGGCGTTCCGCCGCTCCACATCGATGGAAGCACAAACCAGATCGTCCACCTTGATGGTGCCGCTGGTCATATGACCGTAGTGCAGATACTTGCCGCCCTTATCCTTCTGGACGTTGTCCACCACGAAACGGCTGTCGCCCACCAGGATCACGCCATGGTCGGCTACCTGACCGCCCATCTCAGCATAGAAGGGAGTCTGATCCAGCACGACGATGCCCTTCTCGCCTCCAGCGATGGAACCAGTGACCTCTTCACCCACACAAACAGCCAAGACCTTGGCTTCGCAGACGTTCTGAGAATATCCGACGAAGGAGGTAGGCGTGGTATCCAGGCCCAGATCGATGCCTGCCCAACCCAGATCGCCCAGTGCCTTCCGAGCCTCCCGAGCGCGGATCTTATCCTCCTCACGCTGACGGTCGAACTCTTCCATATCGACGGTCATACCCTCATCCTCCACCATCTCAGCGGTCAGGTCGATGGGGAAACCATAAGTCGCAGACAGCAGGAACGCATCCGCACCGGAAAACACCGTGGCGCCCTTGGCCTTATGCTCAGCCAGCTTGGTGTTGTAGATCTGCATACCGGTATCGATGGTCTTGGCGAAGTTCTCCTCCTCCACCTTTACGATCTTGGTGATATACTCACAGCGCTCACGCAGATAGGTGTAGTGGTCCTCATTCTCCCGGACGACGGTCTCCACCACCTCAAACAGGAAGGGATGGCTCACGCCCAGCAGCTTACCATGGCGGGCAGCACGACGCAGCAGACGGCGCAGGACATAGCCACGGCCTTCGTTGGAGGGCAGGACTCCGTCCGCGATCATGAAGGAGGACGCACGGATATGGTCCGTGATCACTCGCAGAGACACATCGGTCTTGGCGCTCTGACCATAGGAAGCACCGGTCAGCTCCGTGACCTTGTTGGTGATGTTCATGACGGTATCCACATCGAACAGGCTGTTCACGTCCTGGCAAACCACTGCCAGACGCTCCAGGCCCATGCCGGTGTCGATGTTCTTCTGGGCAAGCTCGGTGTAGTTACCATTGCCATCGTTGTCGAACTGGGAGAAGACGTTGTTCCAGACCTCCATATAGCGGTCACACTCACAGCCGACCTTGCAGTCAGGGCTGCCGCAGCCGTACTTCTCGCCACGGTCGTAGTAGACCTCCGAGCAGGGACCGCAGGGGCCGGAACCATGCTCCCAGAAGTTGTCGGACTTGCCAAAGCGGAAGATCCGATCAGGAGCCACACCGATCTCCTTGTTCCAGATCTCGAAGGCTTCCTCATCGTTCTCATAGATGGAAGGATACAGCCGATCCTCGGAAAGGCCCACCACCTTGGTCAAAAACTCCCAGCACCAGGCGATGGCCTCATGCTTGAAGTAGTCACCGAAGGAGAAGTTGCCCAGCATCTCGAAATAGGTGCCGTGGCGGGCGGTCTTGCCGATGTTCTCGATGTCACCGGTACGGATGCACTTCTGGCAGGTGCAGACACGACGGCGGGGAGGCTCCTTCTCGCCGGTGAAGTAGGGCTTCATGGGAGCCATGCCGGAGTTGATCAGCAGCAGAGACTGATCGTTCTGAGGGATCAAAGAAAAACTGGGCAGACGCAGATGGCCCTTGCTCTCGAAATAGCTCAGGAACATCTCACGAAGCTCGTTCACGCCATAAGGATTCTGACTCATTGGAAATTACCTCCACAAAAATAAAACTCGCCCCTAAACATAGGGGCGAGGTAAAATACTCGCGGTACCACCCTGGTTCACCTGCATCAGCAGGCCTCTTAGTCGCTCTGTAACGGGAGCCCCCGTCCCGGTCATCCCAGGCCGCTTGGAAGTGGCATACAGGCTCCAACATCAAGGGGCTCACACCATCCCCCTCTCGCTCCGGACGATCCACCTGCTTATTTTCCGCATCGCATTTGCATATCCATGCCATTCTAACACAAAAACAGAAAAAGTCAACTATCGTACACAGTTTTTCTCCAATCAGGCAAAAACCAATTGGGCACATCCTGTTCAGGGTCCCAGTGACGGATCACACGCTTGGCGCACGATGGCAATGGCGGTAGCTTTTCGCCAGGGAATGTGACCAATTCCACCTCAAGACCGCATTCTCCGTTGCGCAGACGGCAATCAAGGATACTAGTCCACAGCATCAAGTCTCTTCCCAACTGTTCCAGATCCTTATCCACGTCCTCGCCGGAGTACATATCCATCAATAGATCATCGGTACATCCGCAGGCGCAGGGCGTCCGTCTCATTCGGGCGCACTCTGCGGTATGGTAACGTAAATGGGGCATATCCTTCGGAGTGATGACGACGTATCCGCTATCGCCATCGTCAAGAACGTTTCCGGATCCGTCCTGGATCTCGACTTGGAACAGCTCATTCCTCACATGGATTACGGCCTCTTTATTGCAGGTAAAGCCGCTGACCAAGGGACCGCTTCCCGGACCGTAGCACCCCCACACCTGACAGTCCAGGCCCCTTTGGATGCCCTCGATGATCCAATTCGAGCAACGGTAACCAACAGTGATCACATTGTGGAAATACAACGGTGTTTTGGTATGACGAGACAGCTTCGTAAGTCCAAGCACCACGAAGGGGGGCGCTGAAATGGCAGTAGCACGGGATCTGAACGCCAACTCCAGTATCGTCTTCCACCTTAGATCCTCAGGGAACAAGACAGCGACACCGATCTTCTTCGCAGCACGAGAAAGCAAGTCGCCGATCCGTCCGGGCTCTCGATCAGAAAAACAGATCAGAAGCTTTTCTCCTGGATTCAAGAACTTTTTCATATTCTCGGCCAGATATTCGATCGTCAGCCCCAGCATTTCCGGGGTAGACATCGCCTGCTCGAGCCGCCTCAGATCATCGACAAACATTTCAACACCTCCTTACGTCATTTGATGATATTATACAAAGATCCCCCTACATTTTGCAACTATTATTTCATAAAAAACGCATAAAAAGTAAAAGATCCCCGGATGGAAAACTCCATCCGGGGATCATATCACTTATATAGAGGGAACTTCTCGCAGATGTCTGCCACAGTTGCCTTGACCTCCGCCTGAGTGCCCTCGAAATCACGGGCAGTCATAGCGACGCACTTGGCGATCCGCTTCATCTCCTCAGCGCCCAGACCACGGGTGGTGACGGCGGCGGTACCGATCCGGACACCGCTGGTGACAGAGGGCTTCTGGGGATCGTTGGGGATGGCGTTCTTGTTCAGGGTGATGTGGTTGGCATCGCAGCGCTCCTGCAGCTCCTTACCGGTGATGCCCATGGGACGCAGGTCCGCCAGCATCAGATGGTTGTCGGTACCGCCGGTGACCAGGTCGAAGCCCTCCTCCAGCAGAGCGGAGGCCATGACCTTGGCATTGCTCACCACATTGCTGGCGTAAGCCTTGAACTCATCGCTCATGGCTTCCTTCAGGCAGACGGCCTTGGCAGCGATCACGTGCTCCAGAGGACCGCCCTGGGTGCCGGGGAACACGGCGGAGTTCAGCTTCTTGGCGTACTCCTCCTTGGCCAGGATCAGGCCGCCACGGGGACCACGCAGGGTCTTGTGGGTGGTGGTGGTGACGATGTCGGCATAGGGCACGGGGCTCATGTGGACGCCACCGGCCACCAGACCGGCGATGTGGGCCATATCCACCATCAGCACAGCACCCACCTCATGGGCGATGTCGGCGAAGGTCTTGAAATCGATGGCACGGGGATAAGCGGAAGCGCCGGCGATGATCAGCTTGGGCTGGCACTTCTTGGCCATGTCACGGATCTGATCATAGTCGATCAGGCCAGTCTCGTGGTCCACATCATAGGAGACCACGTTGTAGTACTTGCCGGAGATGTTGGCGGGGCTGCCGTGGGACAGGTGACCACCGTTGGCCAGGCTCATACCCATCATGGTATCGCCGGGCTGCAGCATGGCCAGCTGGACGGCCATGTTGGCCTGTGCGCCGGAGTGGGGCTGGACGTTGGCGAACTCCGCGCCGAACAGCTTCTTTGCACGCTCGATACACAGCGCCTCGATCTCATCGACGAACTGGCAGCCGCCGTAGTAACGCTTGCCGGGCAGGCCCTCGGCATACTTGTTGGTGAGGATGGAGCCCATGGCAGCGATCACAGCGGGAGAAGCGAAGTTCTCGGAAGCGATCAGCTCCAGACCGTCCTGCTGACGGCCCAGCTCCCGGTCCATCATGGAAGCCAGCTCAGGGTCGAAGTTAGAGACGAAACCAATAGAATCGATGGGTTTACCGTACATAGGAGATTCCTTCTTTCTAAATAGTTACCAAATGAAAATGCAGTCCCCATAAAACGAGGACTGCACGATGATCGGCAAGAATAGCATCTCCGTCCGTTTGCCTGAGAGATTCGGCTTCCGCCTTGCACCTTCGGCACACAACTGAATGTGTTCTCCAGAGAGTCCTCTGCTTCCGGTCAGAACTTTCCGAAAGCTTCAAAGGGTATTTGGTTTTGTGTATATCAGTATACGCGCAAATCAGGAAAAGTCAACCGTTTCTTGAAGTTTTGGAGGAATGTACAACATCCCGACAGATCCCTGCTGATTTCTGTGGATTTTCCCACTATATCTCGACTCGCTCACCGGGACTGAGAGAGACGACCTCTCCATCCACACGAAACCATAACGTTTCATCGCTCCGATTCTCGATGCACCGATCATAGACCGCAGTGAAACCCATGGCCTTCACATACCGAACGATCTGGATATGGGTCATAGGCAGGATATCAGGATCGGCGCTGATCCTGCGGAAGATCGACTCCATCTTGTCCCACATATGGGCCACATCCAGATCATAGCTATGCCCGATGATCTGGCAAAGGGCCAGCTCCTTCGTGGTGGAGAAAAAGCCATCCACGAAACCATCCAGCTCCGGTGACAGATGGAAGATCCCTGTCTCCCACCGAAAGGGGTCCTTGTATGGGGAATAGCTCCTGCTTTCCT
>JAFTKE010000150.1 GCA_017456045.1 Oscillospiraceae bacterium | reverse complement strand
TAGGGGCGACCATCGGTCGTCCGCCGCCGATCGCCTGCGATCAGCGGTATTGGCGATGGATCCTACGTTTTTTCGCCTGCGGCGAAGCGTTTTTGTTTCAAAAACGCCGGACGAGCAATGCTCGCCCCTACGATGTCGCATTATGCAACACGCCCTTAACGCATCGCATTTCAATAGTCGGAAACGATCATGACCCCAGGAACATACCCTTCCCGATAAAGATCGATCTTCCGCACTTCTTTCACAGAAACGCTCGCAAAATACTCCCGAAACCTCGCCAACGCCTCATCCAGGCACACCGCCTCACAGATGGCAACATCATCATGTCCCCCGTGACCCGTGCCTTTGCTGTAATAAACATAATGATCCACCGTGTTACCGTCCCTTGCCTTTCACAGTATCGATCGAAGCGATCAACGTCCGCCGGATCGCGCCACGATCATTTTCCAGGGGCTTATAGACCTCCTCGGAAATATATCCTGTCTCAAACAACAGCTCCAGCCAATACTCGCTTTCATGACACTCTTCCAACGCGATCTCAAACTTAGAAATGAATTCCTTCGTTCCCTGAGCATACTGCGCCTCATGCAGATCCGCCCCAATAGAAGTCCCGGAACGCAAATGCTGACCAGTCAATACCGATCCTTTATGCGTGAGCTTCACATCCCGACAAAGAAAAACGACGGACTTAGCAAACTCCTTCGCCCGATCTCTCATCACGCTCTGTCCCACGCCATCCGTCCAAAACTGAGCGAAGCCCAATATCACTGCCGAAGGCAATATAACTGAAAAACTCCAAGCCAAGGCTTGGAGTTTTTCATGGTGGACGATATAGGACTCGAACCTATGACCTTCCGCACGTCAAGCGGATGCTCTAGCCAGCTGAGCTAATCGTCCGAACGCTTCGCCATTATAGCTCACGATACCCAGTTTGTCAAGAGCTTTTTTCAAAAAATCCAAAAATAATTTCCCCGCCATCGTAGGGGGACTTGCCCCTCCCTCAAACAATGTGTCCACTCTTGTAGGTGCGAGTCACTGACCAATGTCACTAAGTTTAGCGCGCTCCAAGGCTCCCCTCGTAGGGGAGCTGTCAGCGAAGCTGACCGAGGGGTCTTCAGCGGCTCACCTTCCCTGAATGGGGAGACTTGAGATACGCCCCCTTCCTCAACTAAGTGACATTAGGTCACTGACCCGCCCGCCGGAGCTTGTCCACGAACTCCGGATCATTCTTTGGAGAACGCGGACAGTCCTCATCCTGGCATACCACACACCGTTTTGGATCATGCGGCTCCAGGCAACACAACAGATAGTCACACTCGTCGCAGCAGCACTCCACATCGATATGCATCCCATTGCCTGGACAGTCCCACCCTTCCTCTCCCGGCACCAACTCCACTCCCGTCACATCAATGATCATCTGATCACCTCTTTTTTATTTTGACATCCACTGAATGTCATCTCACCTCTCATCATAACATATACTTCCCTTAATGACAAGCACTAAATGTCAACAAGGAGGAAGTGTATGTTCACCAACAGATCTGCCGACGGTCGTAACAACGTTTGCGGAGCCAAGATCGCGCAAGCACGCAAAGCATTGGGGAAGTCCCAAAAACAGCTGGCCGATATGATGCAACTGTCCGGCCTGGACATCGACAAAAATGCCATCCAGCGCATCGAAGCCGGGAAGCGGTTCGTCACAGATATCGAGCTGATCGTGTTCCACGATGTCCTGGGGCTCTCCTACGAGGAACTGCTCACCCTCTGACATCCCACGTCGAAAACTCTTGCAATCCTGCCCGGAAAGTGGTAGTATACTACTTACGACATGATCGTCCGCTGCACAAGGACGAACACCCACCGAAGGGAGACCCCAATATGAAATACATCGTGATCTTAGGCGACGGCATGGCCGGTGAGCCTCTGGCGGAGCTGGATGGCAAGACCACCCTGGCCGCCGCCAACACCCCTAATATGGATGACCTCGCCTCCATGGGCGTCATGGGCCTTGCGAAAATGGTCCCCGACGGCATGAAGCCCGGCTCCGACGTGGCCAATCTGGGCGTCATGGGCTACGACCCCATGGCCTGCTACTCCGGCCGCTCCCCCCTGGAGGCCCTGAGCCTGCGGATCGATATGGAGCCCACGGACATCATCTTCCGCTGCAACCTGGTGACCCTGTCGGAAGAGGAGCCCTACGAGGAGAAGACCATCATCGACCACTCCTCCGGCGAGATCTCCTCTGAGGACGCGGACATCCTGATGGATGCCATCCGGGAGGCCTTCGACTCCGACACCATCTCCTTCCACTCCGGCACCAGCTACCGCCATATCACCATCTGGAAGGAAGGCCAGCTGCTGGACTTCGAAGCCCCCCACGACCATCTGGGGGAAAAGGTCGGCCCCAACCTGCCCCAGCATCCCCTGTTCCGGCAGATGATGGAGCGCAGCTTCCAGATCCTGGACCAGCATCCTCTGAACCAGAAGCGGGCCGCCGAGGGCAAGAACAAGGCCAACTCCCTGTGGTTCTGGGGCGCGGGCACCAAGCCCAGCCTGGACAACTTCCGGGAGAAGACTGGCCTGAAGGGCACCATGATCTCCGCCGTGGACCTGCTGAAGGGCATCGCCGTAGGCGCGGGCATGGAGGTAGCGAGCGTCCCCGGTGCCAACGGCTCCCTGCACACCAACTACGAGGGCAAGGCCCAGGCCGCTGTGAAAGCCCTGCTGGAGGATGGTCAGGACTTCGTCTACATCCACGTGGAGGCTCCCGACGAGATGGGCCACCAGGGCAACACCGCCCACAAGGTCCAGGCGATCGAGTACCTGGACAGCCGGATCGTGGCCCCGGTGAAGGCCGCCATGGACGCCAGCGGCGAAGACTACCGCCTGCTGATCCTGCCGGACCACCCCACCCCGATCCGCGCCCGGACCCACACCTCGGACCCTGTCCCCTACATCCTCTACGACAGCCGCCGCCAGGCCCGGAAGCTCTCCCGCTACACCGAAGCGGAAGCCGCCGCCACCGGCGAATACATCGAAAAGGGCCATGGCCTCATGACCCGATTCCTGACCCCCTAATGCATGGACACCCCTCCAGGGCAATGTCACTTAGTTAAGGAAAGGTATGCATCTCAAGCCTCCCCTTTGAGGGGAGGTGGGCCGCCGAAGGCGGCTCGGAGGG
>JAFTKE010000149.1 GCA_017456045.1 Oscillospiraceae bacterium | reverse complement strand
GCCGGCCCACCTAATAAATTGTGGTATGATCGCCACCGGCGATCATTAGCATCTTGATTCGCTGCGCGACGCACCGCCCCCGGGGGAAGGGAGCGGCTTCGCCGCAAAACCACTTTTTTGACAGTCTGCGACGCGCTGCGGTTTGACCGCAGCGCGTCTTGATTTCATATTCAGTCGATCGTCACCGCGATGATCTCAGAGTATCCGCCGAAGGTCTTCTTCCCGTCGACTTCAACATAGGCGCGGACCTTGAAATAGTAGGTCTCACCGCTGACCAGATCATACTTGGTGTAGGAAGTGGTCTCACCGCTGGTGATAGACTTCACGATCTGGTAGTCTCCATCCTCGGAGGTGGCCATCCAGATCTGATAACCTGCAGCGCCGTCCACAGCATCCCAGGTAAGCTTCGCGCGTCCCGCCTTGGGACAGCTGCCGCTGACGACCGGGGTCTCCGGCATCACCGCCACAGTGATCTCATCAGAGTAAGCGCCAAAGATCTTCCGCCCATCCTCCGTGATGGTGAAGGCACGCATCTTGTAGGTGTACTTCCCTCCGGAGACCAGTCCAGTATTGGAATAAGCGGTAGTCGCGCCCTGATCGTCGGTCAGTTCGTTGCCTCTGTCGCCCAGGGTCTTGACGATGTAGTAAGTACCATCTTCGCCAAGTCTCCAGATCTGATAACCATGCGCGCCATCCACCTGATCCCAGCGCAGCCGGATCCGGAAGGTAGCATTGCTGTAAGGCCCATCGAAGACCACAGCAGCGGGCATGTGATCCACATCAGAGAACTGAGAATAGACCTTCGTCTCATCAGCATCCAGCCGGAATGCCCGGACCTTATAGTAGTAGGTCTGACCCACCGTCAAACCCTGATTGGTGTAACGGTCCTTCTCCCCATCCATGATGGTCTTGGTCAGGCTCCAGCTGTCAGGATCATCGGGAGTGGTGCTGCGCCACAGCTCATAGCCGGAAGCGCCTTCCACCAGGCTCCAGGTGACCTTCACAGAAGTCTGGAGCTTGCTATAGCAAGACAGGATCACAGGGGTCGCCAAAGAAGCCGTCTGCTCCGACTCACCGCAGCGCTGGCAATACCCATCCACGAAGGAATGGCCCAGGGCGGAAGTGCTTCCGCTGACCTCATGTCCACACACACTGCAAGAAAGCACCGTGGTACCAGGATCCGTGCAGGTCGGCTCCGTCTTGACCACAGCATCGCCATAGGTATGGGCCACAGTGGGGATCGCCTCCTGGACCTGTTCGCCACAGATGGTACAGGTGCTGACCCGGACGCCCTCCTCGATGCAGGAGGCCTCTTTCTCCACGACGAAGTCGCCAAAGCTATGCTCCAGCGCCGGGATCGACTCCCGGACCTCATCGCCGCAGGTATCACAGGTACTGACCCGGACACCTTCCTCGCTGCAGGTAGCCTCTTTCTCCACCACGAAGTCGCCGAAGCTATGCCCCAGCGCCGGGATCTGCTCCCGGATCTCATCACCGCAGATGCCGCAGGTGCTGACCCGCACGCCCTCAGCATCGCAGGAAGCATCTTTTTCCACGACATAGTCGCTGTACTCATGCTCCAGAGCAGGGATCTCCTCCCGGACCTCATCACCACAGGTGGCACACTTGGTCACAGAAACGCCCGCTGTGCCGCAGCTGGCCTCCTTCTCCACCGTAGCTTCCCCATAGCTGTGTCCCAGTGCGGGGATCTCTTCCTGGAACTGGTGACCACACTCACCACAAACATAACCCATGACACCGGGCACCGTGCAGCCAGCCTCCTGGATCACCTGGCCCTGGGTCCGGCTGTGTCCACCAAGGGCGCAGCCGATCTGTCCGGCCATATAGGCATAGCCATCCGCCGTGGGGATCGCTCTGTCGAAGGACTCAGAAATGCCCACATCCGCCATGTTGAAGGGCTCCGTGATGCCATTCTCCGTATCGGAAACGTCCACATAATGGACCTGTCCCTCCATCTCGGCATAGGTACGCAGATACCGATCCATAAGGGTGGTGGCATGACCGATGAAATCGCCCAGCTCAAGATAGATATCTCCAGTCTGGAAGTAGGCATCCCCCAGCAGATCGAACCGACCCACCAATACGATCTGGACATCCGGCTGCAAAGCCTTGACCGCATCCACGGTAGCGCCCAGACAATCCATATAGGTAGTGAACCCATAGCCATAGGTCTCGAAGGCCAGCATCAGCGCACCCACCTCCAAATTGGAGGGATCGCTGAAGGTATCCTCGAACCCGGCCAGGAGACCATCCACCGTCGCGCCCAGGTCATTGACCTTCATACTGTCGATGGAAGCGAAGTCCATGGCATAGGTCTGCGCGCCCTGCGAAGCCAGATACTTGTCAAGCTGCGGTGCGATGAAGCCCATGTTCATAGCACCCAGATCCAGGACCACCACGTCGCTGCCCGCGATCGCGTCACGGTAGGAAGCAGCCAAAGCATCCCGGTCTGTCCCCAGCATCTGCGTGGTATACTCGTCCCCAGCATAGCTATCGTCCAGCAGGGCCCGGACCTCGTTGATGCGGAACCCGTCGTAGGAAAGACTGGAGACCTCAGAACCCATCCGCTCACCCAGCAGCTCCACATAGCTGCCCTCGGCAGCGGCGATATCATCACCCAGGACCAGCACCTTCTCCGCCGTCTGGATCTGGCCGTCCGCCTGTGCCACCTTCAGATCGCACAAGGCCGTCTCCACCGCATTGAACAGCATCTCCTGTCCAGCCTCGCTGGGATGGGTGAACACGCCGTCCTGCGTCATGAAACGGAAATAGAGGGTAGCCAAAGCGGAATCAGACTGATAGGTGGCGACAGCCGCCTCATACTCCGCCTCAGAAGCATAGTCCTCCCGCACCGGTTCATCCAGTGCCAGGGTCCCATCCATGAATTTCTGAGCCACATCTCCCATGATATCATCGGACTCCGCAGCCGCGGCCAGCAGCGCGTCGAAATAGATGGTGGGACACTTGGCGATCTTGCTCAAGGTGGTGGGCAATCTCTTGTAAGTCAGATACTGACCATAGACCTCCTCGGCCTCCTCAAAACTGGCAGCCACCTGCTGGTACACCAGGAAGAAGCACATGGTGGTCTTCACATAAGGATCGGCGAACTGCCCATCCAGATCGTCCGCATAGCAGTGGAACAGCGCCGTGGCGATCTCCTGGGTGATCACGAGACCCTCCCGAAGCTCCACACCGGTCATCAAGGTGATGTAAGCCAGCTCCTTCTGCTCATATGTAGCAGAGGCCTTGTCCTTGTACACGGCGTAGATCGCCTCCGCAAGGCCCTCCTGGGGATATTCCGTCTGGATCGCCGCCACGATCGCGGCATCCATGGCCTCCTCCTCCGAGGCTCCTGCCGTCAGAGCCTGGTCATAGACTCCATACAGCTGCAGGGCCAGGTCCGCAGTCTCCTGCCCCACCTGATCCACCAGGACTGCCTCCACCGTGAAGGCCATCGCCTCCTCCTGGGTGGCGCCGTTCTGGATCTGGGACTGGTAGATGCCATTGATCTGATAGGCCTGCTCCGCAGTCTCCGCGCCGACAGCAGACTCCAAAGCCGCTTTCACCGCAGCCTCTCTGCCGGACTCTGTATTGATCCGGTCCAGCTCATAAGCCAGCTCCGCCGTCGCCTGGGCGTCAGCCTCAGAACTGCCTCTTTCCACCAGGATATAGCGGATCCCCTCGATCACAGCCAGCCGGTTGGCGGACTCCTGAGTGCCACCATTGACGTTCAACTCATCATAGTAGACACAGGCCATCACATAGACCTCTTCAGCCAGCTTGGTCCGGTTCTCATCTGTCGGCTCGAATCCAGCCTGGACCATCAGATCATCGGTGATATACTCCTCGATCTTACCAACGATGATGCTCTTAAACATAGAGCTGGTGTTGCTGCCCTCGAAATAGGACGCATACTCGCCCTCGATCAGGTTCTCCACCACCATATCCACGATGGTCTGCGCGAAAGCCACAGACTCCACCGCCTCATCCACCGCGGCCTCGGCCTTGGCGACGCCCTCAACGGACTGCTCCACCGCATCCTTGGCAGCAAGCACACCTTCGATGGCATCGCCCACCTGCTCCACCACGGGATCGATGTTCTCCCGGATCGCGGGATCCACGACACCGCTGATCACGTTCTGATCCACCACGTTGTGGATATCGTTGACATAGCTGTCAAGCGTCTCGATACCGTCCATCAGCTCCGCCTGGAACGCCTCCCGGTCAGCGGGACGGTCAGGGTCGTAGCCCAGCATCTCCATGGTGAACTCATCCATCAGCCGCTCAGCGGTCGGATGCAGATACTGGCTATCAGGATAAGCAGCGTCAGGATAGTCTTTGTAGTAATCGATGAACAGCTCAGGCGCGCCCTCCAGCGTGGCATGAGTCACCTTGCTGGCATAGGGAGACAGCTCCCGAGAGTAGAAATTGGCCATATCGATGAACAGGTCATACAGCTGATCCAGATCCACATCATCGCCCAAAGCGCCGCCGGCCAGCTCCACGCCAGTGATCATGGAATAAACGTCCACGATCACCACCTGCGCATCCGGATTCAGTCGATAGATCTCGTCCAACGCAGCGTCGAAATGGAAGGTGTATCCCAAGTAGCCGAACATCAGGCAACGTGCCAGCTGCAGCCCCAGATCATAAGCCTGAGTCCCAGGCTCACCGATCATCTGCGCCACCATCTGGCTCAGCATATCTTCCAAACTAGCGGCGGACTGCTCATCCAGGTAGATGGTGAAATCCACCTCCACCTCATTGTCGGAAAGCCCCAGCATATTCAGGATGGTGCTGGTCAGGAACGTACCAAAGTTGTTGGTGCCCAGATCGATGGTGATCAGATCCGCGTTCCGCACAGCCTCCCGGTATTCACTGCTGATGATCGCATCGGCGTTGGCCAGCAGCTCCGCGTCGCTGGTGCCATAGACCGGACCATACTTCTCCTGGACCCAGGTCTCCTCCACCAACAGATCCTCCAAAAGATCCCGGTTCCAGCCATCATATCTGGTATCGTGATAGGGATCGGGCACATAGCTCCCATCCTCATCCAGCATCCAGTGCAGCTCGTCCATACGGAAGCCGCTGATGGCCATCTGCTCCAGCTCCACGACCATGCCCTCAGCCTCCAGGCAGGCCTTCACCATGGCGGGATAAGCCGTGGCGACCTCACGCTTGAAGCCCAGCACATTTCGTCCGCTGTCATAACGGTAGTCATCCATACCGTAACCATTGGTGACAGAATCACCAAAGGAGACATAGGTGATCGTACCGTCCCCGTCCACATCCTGGACGTCCAGTCCGCCCAAATTCCCTGCGGTCGCCTGCGCATCCTGAGCGAACGCGGCCATGGGCAGAAGCCCGATGACCATGGTCAGCACCAGAAGGACAGACAGGAAAGAGCGGAACACTTTAGATGTCTTCTTCATAATTACCTCCGATCTATTTTCCAACGGAAAAGTCCCGTAGGATCTACCATGCCAGATAATCGAACCGCTTATACTGCTCCTCAAGGGCCCGAATATCGATCTTTCCCATGGGCGTCAACGGCAGCTCATCCACCGCCAGGACCGCCACAGGGCGCCCCCGCTCCTCCAGTTCCTCATGGCAGAAGCGGTAGATCTCTCTGCATACGCTGGGATCGACGCCATCCATCAGCTCCACCAGCGCCAGCGGATACTGGCCCTGAGAATGGATCCGGTCGTTGACTCCCACCACAACGCAGTTATGTACGTCCGGCCTCTGGGCGATCAGGCTCTCCATATTCACTGGGAACACCTTGTGTCCATCGAACCGTGTGATCATCCGCTTGATCCGGCCCAGGATGAACAAGAACCCATCCTCATCCATGTATCCCACGTCCCCGGAATGGATCCATACCTTCCCATCCTCGTGGGTCCGCATGACATAGGCCGTCTCCTCCGGGGTGTTGAAATAGGCTTTCATCATGGTCGGCCCGGTGACACACACCTCTCCCTTTTCGTGATAGCCCATCTCCTCGCCGGTATCCGGATCGAAGATGCCCACTGTCACGTTCAGCGAAGGGACGCCCACAGAGCCCTTTTTGTAGACCTCATTGACGCAGAAGGACGCCGCGGCAGACAGCTCCGACATCCCATACCCCTGGGCCAGCGGGAAGCGCATACCATGCTCCCTGCGGAACGCGTCCAGCTTGCTTTCCAGTCCTTCATTCATGGTATCACCGCCGGAAGCCAGGGTATACAGGAAAGAAAGATCCTTCCCCCGGACCTCCTTGCTGCCGATCAGCAGCTCGATGAACACCGGCGTGCTGATCAGATGCTGAGGCTTGAACTGCATCACCAGCCGCCCGATCTGCTGGGGGATGAACCGTGGGATCGGCACCAATGTGGTGCGTAGGCAAAGTGGCATATGCATCCCGCAAACCATCCCGTAAGCAGAGAAGATCGGGATGATCCCCAAAAAGCGGTCGTCATCGTTATGATACACGCCGCAGTATTTGAAATTCATGGCCACCGCATTCATGGAGTCGTTGGTGATCATCACGCCCTTAGGCGTACCGGTGGTGCCACCGGTGTAGGTGATCGCCACCAAGGCATCCCCCTGATACGGCGACTCTACCACCTCCACCCCACGGCCGAGACGAAGGAAATGCTTCCAATCGATGACATCATTATCATATGGCACATCGGTCTTGGTGGAAAGAGACGCGAAGAACCGCTTCACCGGATGCAGCGAGGTATACGCCGATTGGACGACGATCTTATCCTGCCGGATCTTAGACATGATCGGCCGCACCTTCGGGAACGCGATATCCACCACCACCAAGATCTTAGAACCAGACCCGGTGATCATACGCCGGATGCTGCCCACATCCAGTCTGGGATCGATGGTATTGGCCGCCGCGCCGATCTTATTCAGCGCATAGACCGCGGCGATCGTCTCCGGAAGCGTCGCGGACAGGAACGAGACCACGTCACCCTCCTTCACACCTAATGCCGTGAAGGAAGCCGCGATCTCATCCACACGGCGGATCAACTCCCGGAATGTGATATCCGTCCCATAATAATGGAGCGCAGGAGAATCCAACCGTCCCTCATTCTCCGCGATGACATGGTCGAACGCCTTACACCGCGGCAAAGGCGCATTACGCGCTTCTTCAGGATAATACTTCATCCAGACTTGTTCTTCTGTGATCTTCTTAAAACCCATAAGACCAAACCCCAAAAACAGAATGTATGCGATCTAACATCACACAAACGAACCGATAATTTTTGTTATTATAACATATCCGCCCCGAAGTTGCAACCACTCGATCCACATTCCATGAATAAAAATTCCAGAAAAAAGTACACCATATCGACCAAACACCCAATTATCGTTGATTCCATCAACGTGTTCGCCCCTCAAACACCAAAGTAAAAACACACCAAAGGGGAGGGCTTAGAAGCGTATACGGTGATCAAGGGCCGCTGCATCACGCAGCGGCCCTCGTTTGGATATGTCGCTTACAGGTTGGAGAAATACTCCTTGGCATAATAGCCATACACAGCCGTGGCCTGAGCCAGCGCTTGCTGGGTGGAGGTATCCTTTGCAGCGATGCCCTCACAGTACTTGCCGATCGAGTAGTTCAGCAAGCCCGTGGAGTAGGTCACGCCGTCATAGGTGTAGAACCCAGCCACATACACCGTCTCATCCAGCTTCTTGGCCGCGATGTC